>JAFDEW010000051.1 GCA_019310125.1 Deltaproteobacteria bacterium
TACACAATGCCAAAACATTTTTTTATCCTCTAAGAAAACAACCTGAAATTGCATAAATAGTCAAGAATATATGATCTGTCCAAAATTTCCTTGAAGTTTTTCATTATAATTCATATGTTACGATGAAAATCGTACGGATTAATAAGGAAAACAATATGTCAAAAAGAGCTTTGATTATCGTTGATATGTTAAACGATTTTATTGATAAAAACGGAGCGCTCTTTTGCGGCGACACTGCGCGATCAATTATACCTTTTGTCAAACAACGGCTGGACGCTTTTAGAAATCGTGGAGACCTCATAATTTACCTTCAGGATTCACACGACAAAAACGACAAAGAGTTCGAAAGATTCCCGAGTCATTGTGTCACTGGCACCCGGGGGAATGAAATTATTTCTGAACTTACGCCAAAGCCCGGGGACAAGGTAATACCCAAGAAACGATACAGCGGTTTTTATGGAACCGAGCTTGAAACTATCCTTGAATCTGAGGGTGTTGATGAGGTCGAGGTGGTGGGAGTGTGTACGTCCATCTGTGTGATGGACACGGTGGGCGGCCTGGCGAATCGTGACTATAACATCACGGTCCCTATCAAGGGAGTTGCCGATTTTGATCCGAATTTCCATGAATTTGCATTAAAAAGGATGAAACAGCTTTACGGAGCCAGTGTCTCATGAAAAAAGCCCATCGGGCCGGTCCGCTTTTTACCGATCTTTACGAGTTGACCATGGCGGCTAGTTATTTTGCGCATCAGGTATTTTCCACAGCTACTTTTTCACTTTTTATCAGAGAAAATTATTTAAAAAGAAACTTTTTTGTTGCAGCGGGTCTTGAGGATGTTCTGAATGAGTTGGCGGCATTCAGATTTTCGGAGCAAGACATAAAATATTTGCAAACCACGGGTATTTTTTCAAAAGACTTCCTTTCATATCTTGCCGGACTTCGCTTTTCAGGGAAAATTTTTGCCATGCCCGAAGGCACAATCTTCTTTGCCAATGAACCGGTTCTGGAAGTGACGGCGCCTATTATTGAAGCCCAGCTCATCGAAACTTTTTTGCTCAACACCATCGGCTTTCAGAGCATGATCGCTTCTAAAGCCGCCAGATGTGTTCATATTGCCGGCAACCGTCCGCTGATCGACTTTTCCCTGCGACGAACTCAGGGTCAGGATGCCGGGCACAACGTTGCCCGCAGTACATATCTTGCCGGATTTGCGGCCACAAGCAATGTCCTTGCCGGGCAAATGTACGGCATACCCATATCCGGAACAATGGCCCATTCCTATATCGAGGCATTTAGCGGTGACCTGGCGGCATTTTCCGCTTATTCGGAAACGTTTCCCGATAACTCCATATTTTTAATCGACACCTACAATACCATTGACGGTGCAAAACATGCGGTTACGGTTGCAAAACAGATGAAACAAAAGGGGCATTCGCTCATCGGCGTACGCCTTGACAGCGGAGACATGGTGGATTTGAGCCAAAAGGTGCGAAAAATTTTCGATGATGCCGGTCTTTCTGATGTAAAGATTTTTGCCAGCAGTGGTTTTGATGAGTTCAAGATTGCAAAGGTCATTGCCCAAGGCGCCAAAATCGATGCATTCGGCGTCGGTACGAAAGTTGGGGTTTCCGCAGACGCGCCATATCTTGATGTGGTTTACAAGATGGTTCACTTCAAGGACCGTGATGTCAGGAAATTGAGTCCCGGCAAGATTACACTGGCCGGTGAAAAGCAGGTCTTTAGAAAATCAGATCCAAACGGCCGATATCTGGAAGATATCATCGGGTTAAGAGATGATATCGTCGATCAAGGAACGCCCCTGCTTAAAAAGGTTATGGAAAACGGAGAGATATTGCAGCCCTATCCCCAGTTGCAGGCAATACAGGAGAGTTTTAAAAAGAATTTTTCCTTACTGGATGAACGCTACAAATCGATTTTAGAATATTACGCTTACCCGGTTAAACTCAGCAAGCATCTTAAAATGCTCCAGGAAAGCACTTAACCCGCAGGTTATATTCACCAATTCTAATGAAATCCGGTTTTATATTTTCCCAGACATGGGAAGCCCCCGGTTAAAAATACTTATTTCTAAAATAATGAGGTTGTGGTACATCTAAATAAAAATTCTAAGCATCTTCCAAATCAACGCTTAGAAGATGTGGCCCTCAAGGGGCAGCGAAATTCTAATGGCTTGTAAGGTCAAGATGCTGGATGCTTGATTCCTTATGCTGGATCTAACAATGGAATGATCCTTAATTATCCCCGCTAAAGACGGGATCTTCGACCAGCATCCAGAAACCGGTATCCAGTATCTATCGCAATTGCAAAATAAATTTGGACCGTGCAATTATCGACAACATTTTGCCGATGTTGCTTTAATAAGCGCCTATATCATGGCAAGAGAACAATGGGAAAGTCAAATAGGGTTTGTTCTTGCAGCGGTGGGTTCCGCCATCGGGCTCGGTAATATATGGCGGTTCAGTTATATGGCCTATAAGCATGGAGGAGGCGCATTCTTAATCCCTTATATCATAGCCCTCCTCAGCGTAGGCATCCCGTTATTAATCCTTGAATTTGCAATCGGACATGAACGAATCGGATCCGCTCCTCTGGCATTCCGGAAGATAGATAAAAATTGGGAATGGCTAGGCTGGTGGTCTGTTAGTTTTGTAATGTTCGGCATTGTTCTGTATTATATCACCATTATTTCCTGGTGCTTAAATTATTTCATCAAATCCTTATCCCTTGCCTGGGGAAATGATCCCAATAGTTATTTTTTCACCCAATTTTTAGCAGTCAGTAAATCTCCTTTCGAGATCAAAGGCATTGTCACTCCTGTTTTTACAGGCGTGGCGTTTATATGGTTTATTAACTGGGCTATTGTATATAGAGGGGTAAAGAAAGGATTAGAGCTCGCCAATAAAATATTTATGCCGTTGCTTCTTGTTCTGACAACCATCCTGGTTTTCTGGTCTTTGACCCTTGACGGTGCGGGCGTAGGTATAAAAGCCTATCTAAAACCGGACTTCACCATGCTTGCCAACCCCAAGATATGGATAGATGCTTTCAGTCAGATTTTTTTCACCCTTTCCCTGGGTTTCGGTATTATGATCGCCTATGCAAGTTATCTGCCAGAAAAGGCCAACTTGACACGCGGTGCCTATGTTACCGCTTTAATCAACTGTGGTTATTCTCTCTTTGCCGGTGTCGCCGTTTTTTCAGTGCTCGGCTTTATGGCTGTCTCACAGGGTCAAGAAATATCAGAAGTTGTTTCGGAAAGTATCGGACTTGCTTTTGTCGCTTATCCAAAGGCGCTGTCCATAATGCCCGGAGGAAATATCTTTGGCGCTGTTTTCTTTCTCTGTCTGGTGGTTGCCGGGATATCCTCTTCTATCTCAATTGTAGAGTCTTTTACCTCCGCTGTGGTTGACAAGTTCGGCATCAGCAGAAAAAAGTTTGTTACTGTTCTTTGTATTCTCGGTTTCATCGGTTCCATTATCTTCACAACAAATGCCGGTTTGTTTTGGCTGGATATTGTCGATCATTTTTTAACCCATTACGGACTCTTAATCGTGGCCATAGCAGAGTGTGTGCTTGTGGGATGGCTGTTTAATATAAAAATGATACGGCGGCATATTAACAGGATATCTTCTATCAAGGTCGGCGCCGGATGGGAATTTTTTATTAAAGTTTTTGCTCCGGCCGTACTTTTGGCCCTCCTAAGCATTGATTTTTATAATGAGCTGAGCAAACCCTATGGAGGCTACTCCTGGACCGCAGTTGTTTTAATCGGCATCGTCTGGCTGCTGACAAATCTGGTGATCGCTTTTATTCTGGCCACAAGACCCTGGAAAACCGAAAACCACAAAGCAAAAGGCAGGGGAGAAATTCAAGAATAACAATAAAGGAGTAATACTTGGCCGTGAAAAAGATAGGAATTGTTGTAAAAGCAGATGCTGAGGCAGCCAAAAAAGCCGATGAACTTGAAAATTGGCTGCGTTCAAAAGACATAGATGTTGTCAGAAAAGAAAATCTGCCTCCAAAACGCAGAATTGCAGACAAAGAAAAATCATTCGCGCCGGCGGATCTGCTTTACATTTTCGTTTTAGGAGGAGACGGCACTTTTTTGAGTGCGGTTCGCTGGATCGGAGACCAGAACATACCGATTATCGGAGTCAAGTTCGGTGAAGTCGGTTTTCTGGCGGAAACCGTGGAAGAAAACCTTTTTTCTGCTGCCGAGGCGGTGTTAAATAACCAGTTCAACATAGAACCCAGGATGCGCCTTCTGGTTAAAGTCTTGAGGGGGGAAGAAGAACTGGCCCGTGAAACCGTATTGAACGATATTGTCATCAACAAGGGCGCCCTCGCAAGACTTGCTCATATCGAAACATATATAAACGATCAGTATTTGACCACATACAGTGCAGACGGACTTATCGTTGCAACCCCCACCGGTTCAACCGCCTATTCACTTGCTGCCGGCGGTCCGATTATCCATCCGGCAGTGCCGGGTATCTTAATGACACCGATCTGCCCGTTTACCCTGACCAACCGTCCGCTCATCGTTCCTGACTCGGCAAGCATCAAAATCAGGCTTGGAAAAAAGTCATTTGATATCATGCTGACATTTGACGGCCAGGCCGGCCTCGAAATCAATGAAGAGCACACCATCATTATCCGGAAAGGTTTCTATCCCGTTAACATGATCACATTGCCGGGTCAGAATTATTTTGATGTGCTCAAGGCCAAACTAAGATGGAGCGGAGGTCGTATTTAACCGTCCGATACGTTACCACTCCATTTCGCCACTATCTGATTTTTCAACCACCACCCAGAAAAAAAAACGGCCGTCACTTTCAACACGGGCATTACATCCCCGATCCGTTATCATACGGACAATTTCATGAGAAGAACAGAAACGACTTCGCATGAACGCCAGTTTTTCCGCCAGAGCAAGCAATTTAATAACGAAATTGTCGATATTCGGCTCTTCTATAACCAAACGCCCTCCGGTTTTGAGCACCCGCAGCAATTCTTGAATGGATTCCCGCTGATCGCAAAAATGGTGCAGGGCATCTACCACTACAATCCGCTCAAAACTCTCATCGGGGAAAGGAAGTTGTTCTACGTGGGTTCGAACCGTTAATAACCGACCTTTGTTTTTGGCTTGTTTCAGCATAAACAATGACAAATCGCATACCACAACCTCATCGATCAGGGACCCTAAGCGGGATGACACCCGGCCGGTTCCTCCGCCGGCATCAAGCAGGCGACCTCTGGTGGGTAACTTCAGCAAATGGATCAAGCGGTTCAAGTCGAGCTTATGAATAACCCGATCATAAAACGGCGCAATAATGTCAAAATGATCCAACATGACATGGGGTCCTAACCCGGATATTTCATGAAAATTTTCGGGCTAAAAGTTTCTTGAGATGTCTTGGCTGTAGATAAAGATTCATGAACGCCCTGTGCGGCCAAATGAACGGACTCTGTTAAAATATTCCTCGCGGCAATGGGTTTCGATTTTAATAAGATTCTTAAACGGCCGGTTAAAATCCGTTTCACCCGTTGTAAAAAGACCGTGACCATAAACGATAACACCCGGCCTGCCCTTAATGGCTTCAGGAACCGTGTTGCACAGTCCGTAAGGGCCTGAACCCACTTCGCCGGAAACAATGGGAATGTCACCAACAAACCGTTCATGCGGGCATTTCATATGGCATTGACCTTTACATTCGCAGTTCTCAATGTCACAGTCCATGGAAAGTATCACGGAGAATCTCGGGTGACCGTGCAGGATTGCGTTGCTCCCGGTAGTTTTAACAATTTTCAGGTGTGCCGGAAGTTCGCTGGAAGCGGTGATCGCCGTACAGGATGATCCGTCTAACGGGCAAGGATCTATAAATCCTTGCAGGTTGTCCAGACTGCTTCCGGTCTGGCTGATATAAAGCGTATTGTTGTAACAAAACGAAATGTTTCCGAAATAAGAATCGACCAGACGGTGTTCAACCGTAAGCAGTCCTGCTTCCTGTATTGCCTGATAAACACTCATTTCCGAGTCAAAAGGTCCTTTCATGAGTGACCCCTTAAAACAAGGGGCGGGTTCGAGTTTCTTGACAAGCAAGTCAAATAGGTTCTGCCTTCTGTTGTTTATCTTTCCATGTTTTATGTCATACAGGTAATCTGAAAAGAATTTTACAAAACAGGCAAAGCAGACCGAAGAAAATGTAACATAAGCCTGTTCAAGGCCCACAGTGCCGTAAGTGACAATACCTTGGCCGGGAATAATAACGCTTTTTCGTTCTTTCAGGGCTGAAATAATGGACTCTGATGAAAAATTGAATGAGACCGGAAGGTCATGGAGGAATGTTCTGGTTTCACAGTCACTGGGAAAGATAGTCCCGCCCGACGTTTCCCCCAGATACTCTACAATGCTCCGATACGGCTCGGCAGGTTGCGAAAACACAAGGGAGTTCATGTTAAGGTGTTCAAACAGTTTTTCAAGTACCGTACACGCTTTGTCACTTCTGTTCCATGAAAGGCGGGCATCAAGCAGTCCGAGCAGCGGCGCCCCCGGATCTGCCAGGCCGTTTTTTAGGAATTTATCTTCGTATGTACGAAAAATTTGATCCATGGGTCCTTTGTGTCATTTTACCCTTATAAAACATCGAGGCCCAGCTTCTTTGCCGTATCCGGAACCGGCATCCCCTTTTTATCCAGTTTTCTGACCATATAATAATTGGAACGCGCTGTTAAAAACGCTTCTCTGTCTATGGGGTCAATATCAATGCTTCCGTTTTTGTAACCCGGCGATGTAAAGAAACGGTCCGGCAGATCGTCATCTTTTTCTGTAAACCCGTTGGCTGAATTCATGATCCGTTCATTATAATAGATGCGTTCACCGGTCTTAAAAAGATCCTGTGCTGATGTCTTTACTCCCGTGACGGCGGTATAAATCTTGGCATACTCTTCCAGGGATGCGGCAAAGAAGATGAATTTGCACGCGGTGAGGGAGTCGGCCACCGCATTTAAATCTTCGCCGATTTTTATTATTCTGGCTTTGCCGTTGAAAGTAAAACGATCCGTGGCAACCGGCTTTCTTAAAATCTCGTGGCTGATCGGGTATGCTCTCAAATGGCATCCGCCACGAGTGGATGTGGCATAAGCCAGGGCCATCCCATAAGCGCCTCTCGGGTCATATGCCGGTAGCTCCTGTCCTTTGACCGTCATGGCAAGATCGGAACGGCCGCGACGCGTTGCGTATATTGCGGCGCCCCTGCCGAGCGCTGTACCCAACCCCCTTTTTTCCCCAATGTCTACAAGCAGAGAGACGATTTCATTCGGCGACAGTCTTTTTTGGGATATTTCTGAAAAGCATGCCAGGGTGGCTGCAGCCGAAATGGTGTCCATGCCCATTTCATTACATATCCGGTTTGCTCGCACTACAGTATGTATATCGTTGTTGTCTAACAGCGCACTGAAATGAGACATGGTTTCAAACTCGGGCATAGGGGTCCGGTTTTTGGTTATTTTCTTACAAAGAATGTGGCATCCCCGGCATCCGCTTTTTTTAGGCGCATATCTTTTCTTGAACGCATGGGCATTCATCAAAGAGGCCTGGCTGAACTTTGTTTGGCGAAAATTGTCGGTGGGCATCATGCGCCTTGCATCCATAAGATCATACAACGCACCGGTGCCAAACCGGGATATTCCGAATTCTCCAAGCAAAACCGGAGACGCCGCTGCAAGCCTGAAAACATCATCCCGGGCGCTTTTAAGATCCTGGGAATTAAAGATTTTGGTGGTGCCGGTACCTTTTACGGTAATGTATTTTATGTTTTTGGAAGCCAATACCCGGCCGATGCCGCTTCTACCTGCTGCAAAATGTCGATCTACAATGATGCTTGAAAAAAGAACCCCGTTTTCGGCCGCGGGTCCGATGACGGCCGCAGATCCTTTTCCCTTTAGCAGGGAATGAACATAACCGGTTTGCCGGCCGGCAAGATGACCCGCATCTGTAACATGGATAGACGCGTTGAATATCTCTATGCCCGAAAGGGTAGGACTCTTTCCGGTGATAATAATGCCGTCAAAACCGGCTTTTTTTAATTCAGTGCCAAAAGATCCTCCCACCGAAGAATCACCCACCGTACCGGTGAGCGGCGAGCGGGACATAATGGTCATCCGTCCGGATGTGGGAGATCGGGTATTAACGAGAGGTCCGGTAAAAATGAGAAGGGGCATATCCGGATCATCCCAGCCAAGTGTTATTTTCTTTCCGAGGTAATATCCGGCCAGGCCTCTGCCTCCGATAAACTTTTTTAGGATCTCCGGATCAACCGTTTCGATGCCCCATGTGTGATCACAAAGGTTTATTTTTGCAATTTTGCCGCACCACCCATACATGGTAATCCCTATAAAAATTTGAGTCTGACCCCAGAGAAATAGGCTCCGCCCCGATGAAATAGGCACTGCATTTCATTGGGCAAGCATTTCACGGGGCAAGCGCAGATATTGGGGAAAAGACAGTTTTCGTTCAGGCACTAATTAAGTTTAGAGAAACCGGTCTTGGGTGTCAAGCGGTTAAGAACTGTTTCTCCAGGTAAATGCATTTAAGGCACAATACAGGGAGAACGCTTCACGACGGCGTATATCTCTTTCCAACCGACTGAAACTTGTGCTTAAGCACCCGTAAGCCCGAGCCGCGCCTGAGGTATTCAGAACACTTTGTCGATAATTTGTTTAATGATTTTTTTAAGTCATAATTTCATTCGGTTCGGGCAAAGGCTTGCTAAAGCCCTTCAAACAGTCAGTCGGTTTCCAAGAGAAACACGCCGTCGTTACGCTGTAGCGAAATCATATGCGTTTCCCCTCAACGGTTTCTGTGCTCACCTTGACATTGTTTATTTTTCTACTTATGTTCACACGAATTGTAAGCGAATCAAACTAACTTGTTGAGAGGGTACAAATAAAAAGGTGCGTTGACATGCTGCCGATTATTTCTGTTGTCGGAAAATCCAAAACCGGCAAGACCACATTGATCGAAAAGCTGATTCCTGAACTTAAAAAACGGGGATACCGTATAGGGACCGTTAAACACACCGCTCATGATTTTGATCTGGATAAAAAAGGAAAGGATAGCTGGCGTCACAAAGCGGCCGGTGCGGATACGGTCGTTATTGCTTCCAGGGAAAAAATTGTCATGGTAAAAGACGAAAATATGGCGGGATTGGAACGTATTGGAAAATATTTTGATGACGTGGATCTTGTTATTACTGAAGGGTTCAAAAAAGAAAACAGGCCCAAAATAGAAATATATCGTTCCCATAAAAACAAGCCCCCCATTTGCCAAAATGATAAAACCGTTATCGCCCTGGTTACAGATACGGATATCAGAGTAGATGTTCCGGTATTTGGTTTGGAAGAGATTAAATCACTGGCAGACCTGATAGAAAAAAAATATTTATGAACCGAGAAGATCTGAAAAATTTAAAGGCATGGTTTTCCGATTATGTTGAGCGTTTTTACACGGATGATCCCGAAGACAATTGCACGATACGTATCAAGGAAAAACATACAGAACGCGTATGCGAAAATATTATCATGCTTGGCAAGGCGTTGGGTTTGTCTGATCGGGAAATGATGCTGGCAGAAACCATGGGGTTGTTTCATGATATCGGCCGGTTCAAACAGTATGCGGTATATGGAACGTTCAATGACATGGAATCTGAAAACCATGCCGAACTCGGATTGAAAGAGATGGCCACACACAACGTTCTGACTGTATGCACGAGAGAAGAGAAGCACTGGATCACCAAAGCCGTTGCCCATCACAACGCAGCTTCAATTCCGGAAGATGAGGATGAAAAAACACTTTTTTACATTTGTCTTTTGCGAGATGCCGACAAGCTCGATATCTGGAAAGTTCTCACAGATTACTATAAAGAGCGTGATAAACACCCAAATCCGGTTTTAGAGATCGGCCTTCCCGATAATCCTGCGTGTTCACGCCAGATATTAGCAGCAATACGTCGGGGACGGCTTGCCCGTATCCAGGACTTAAGAACCTTAAACGATTTTAAACTGCTCCAGATAAGCTGGGTGTATGATCTTAATTTTATTCCATCGTTCCGGACGGTTAAAACTTGTGAGTATATAGAACAGATTGAGGCAGCCCTTCCGCACTCAAAAGAAATCAAAGAGGCGGTATCACATGCACATGATTACGTAAACTGTCACCTCTAACCTTTGTTTTTTATCAAACGCTGTAGAGGGAGTGTCAATAAAGGAAATACTATATGAAAGCAATTCTTGGGTTGGTTATAATTGTAGGGATCTGGTATGTTTTGCAGGCTTATATCCTGCCAAAATTAGGAATTTCCACCTGACTGAAAGATTCTTGTCAGGTGACAAGCAATAAAGGTAATGCCAAAAACAAAACATCACGTAAAAATTAGAAAGATCACAGGTGTTGTTTTGTAAACAATCGAAGGCATCAACGATTATGAGCCCATAACCTGTATGTCGACCCGGTAATTTCCCAGCCTGGACCCGGAATCAATCCTTATCTTTTCAGCAACAACACCGTTACCTTTAAATATGGCAGTAGTGGTATTAAACTGAAGATTATCAAGAGGTTTGCCAACCTCAAAACTTTCCAGCAACTCTTCCTTATGGTCTTCGATGAATAAAGTTATTACATTTCCTATTTGAAAACGGACATCAAGAACAAATGTCACTCCCTTTAACGGCCCATCCACCAAAGTTATTATCATGGAACAGATATCGGGAACCTTGCCATTGGTTATCTCAATCTTTTCAACATCTGCGGGATTCTTTAACTGCAGGGAAATATTTTCTTTAAAGTTATCGAAACGGAAAACTTCAAGAAACAGACGGATGGTTATCAACTGGCCATTTGTAAAAATATCGCTTGACTGCCATTTCTGAAATTGAGCAACAGCGTCCTCTATGGAAGTACGTGCCATATGACAACGCAAAATATTTTTAGCAGCATTCATTCGGATAGGAGCCTTTTTTAACAACCCGTTTAACTCTTTTAACGCTCTATCGAACTGACCGAACTTGGCCAGTGTTATGGCTCCTTCAAGAGTTGTCGTATCTTCGTCTTTTCCTGTTGTTTCAGAGAACAGTTCCTTGATAACATCCTGATCTTTTTCTGACACTTCAGGTAATGAGGGTTGCTTTTCTATTCTTTCAATATCTTTTTTTACAGCATTAATTTTCTTTGAAATAATGTCTATCAGGTTTTGCCCGTCTTTTATTAACCCGGTTTTCTGAATGAAGGCTGCTGCATCTTCATATTTCCCCTTTGCCTCGAATAATAATCCCTGGGATCGATAAAGCTTCGCCGTTTCTAACAAGTTTTTCAGCTGTTTTTTAACATCCATAATTGCTCTCAATTAATCAACATTTTCAATCCGTTTTGATTCCTTCAGCGCTGTATGCTCTATGCTCAGGAGGCAGGCCGGTTCCGCCTAAGGGGTTTGTCCGGATCAGATATCAGCTAAACATATACTGCCCAAGCGCCCTGTCATAAAGATCAACGGAAGAGAATTCAACACCGATATAAGGGCCGCGCATATTGCTTATAAGCCCTTCTTTTTTGATTAAAGATCTCGATTTGTCGTCCAGATGAAACTCAAACAACAGGTTATCACCCATATTCAATTTTTGACTTGCACTCTCGTCGAGCATAAAGCTTAATCCGGCACGAGTGATATCTTGTATTGTCATTGACTCCTTAGCTTCTTTCTCTTCTGAAACAAGACAACGATATGCCCCTTTAAGATTTGTTATTTTTCTGTGTCTCTTTCTTCTTTCCAAAAGAACAATAACCAAATATCCGCAGCTGCATTTGTGTTGCAACTGGACCAAGTATTTGGAACCCAATTCTTCAGATACTTTGATTTTTCGCATTTCGGGCAAATAATTATCGCCTTATTATCCTTGTAAATGAAAACTTTTTCCGTCATTTTATCCGTCCTGACTTATTATACATTAATAATATATCATAGCATATTACCTTTTAAGGATGCAAGGTTTCTTGTTTTTCATGAAGAAATTAACCCATTATATATTTTGAATTTTTTCCATTTCGATTTCAAGAGGTTTCATTTCATCCTCACGACCGAGCTCGCGCAACCGTTTTCTGAGTTCTTCCATCTCCTCTTTAAGTTTCGGCAACAATTCTTCTTTTATCTTTTGTTGCATCGATTGGCCGGATCGCTTCATCTCTTCTAACAGGCGCTGCAATTCGTTTTCAAGCTTTTTGAATTCTTGGCTTTCCGGAATACTCTTCAAGTCTTTGGAGAATTGTTCAAACTGTTTTTCAAAATCTTTAAGTCCGTTCTCAATTCCACCAAAAATCTGATAAAAAAAGACGGAACTTTCGGTGGAGCCTTCTACGGTCGCATTATTTTGCAATAGTTTTCCGCCGTTACGGATCTGGATCATCTCAACGGCCTTATTTTCCTTGTGCTGGGGATCCGTAATGATAAAAAACCTGGAATACTCTGTGGCGTGGTCAGCAAAATCTTTTTTTATAGCAATATCGACAATGAAAAATTCTTCATCAGATTGAAACAGATTTTTGACGGTGCCGATATGATTTTGCCCAAAAATGACTCGATTTCCCTGCTTCAGACCCTGAACTTGATGAAACCGGATTTTAAGGTTGAGGAAATTCTCTTTACACGCCAGAAGAACAAACGGCAGAATCAGTAACACCAAAATTCTTTTCAGCATATATAAACTCCTTTGCATCTATTGGAACATAATTTTATAATAACGGCGCATGCGTGTCAAATAAGATAACATTTCTTATTTGACACCCTAGCTAACTATATATTAAATATAATGTGTCTGAAAAACTCAAATTTATTTTTTTACCAATGAATTAAAAAGAGATCAGGAAACAAAAGGGGAATTATGGTTTATAAAAAATTTGATCTAAATTACAGCGGACAAAAAATTAAGGTAAAGAATGACCTGCTTTGCTTGACAGATTTTTGGAAGGCTGTGGGGCGTCCTAAAAACAAATCCGCTCCCCAATGGCTGCGTCTTCCCCAGACAATAAATTTTATTATCAGACTTGAGTCTAAAATTGGACATCCTCAATCTCTTGTAGAAAAATGCGACGAATCAGAAACTTTTGCCCACTGGCAACTTGCCCTGGCTTATGCAAAATATTTGTCCGCTGATTTAGAGATGCATATGAGTGAAGTATATATGCGGTACCAGGCAGGTGATGTGACACTCGCTGATCAAATAGCTGACAAAGCGAGTCCGGAGGCTCAAGAATGGCTTTTAAAAAGAATCTCCCAAAAAATAAAACGCTGGTTAATGATTAAACCGGTGACCAAAAGAATCGAAAACTAATGGCTCCAGCATAATCTTAGTATCATCTCCGTTTATTTTCAGGCCCGGCATGAGGTTTGCCTTACCTGTTACATCTTCCTATCACACATCTCAGATTTTATACAACACTATGAAATAACAATCAATTTTTCCATATAGCCTTGGGTTGTCAGCTGAACAACTCCACATGGCCTGCTTAACTGACATTTTAACAATTACCTCTATATGTTGTGGTGTCTTTTTGCTTGACACACAAGACACTTTAATTTATATTAATATAAAAAAAATGATTTAGACATTAATAATTATAAAACTATCATAAAATCTAAGGAAAGAATACATGGGCAAAACATTTATAACCTGTCCTAAAGATCCAAAAATGCAATATTATCGTGAAGTCTGCACGGAGACTTTTAGGAAAGGGAACATGCGCAATTGGTGTAAGAACTGTGAGGTGTTTCAGGACCCGAAAAAGGCCACCGGAGAAACTCAGCAACCGTAGCGTTGTCTTAACCTTAATAGAGCGATTTTTTGCTCGATCTGAACCGATCTCTTGCGCATCAAGATCTTAGCACATCTCTTCGCAAAAAATTACTCAACCCAGTCTTAATGCAAAGTTTTTTTAAGTTTTACAGTCAACCCGGCAAATTATTTGTAATTAAACCTTAAGGGAAATGGTTTTTCATTATAATAATAGCATCAGAGGGAGGTATTATGATTTCTTCTCCATGTGCAAATTGCCACAAGAAAGATCAACCTAAAGAAAAATGTGCCAAAGATTGTAAAATATTAAGGGCCATACAATATCATCAGGTTTTATATGAAAAAGACAGCTTTTTCCATGCCATTGATTATACCGAGGAAGGTCGATTTTGTTTAAACAATGTAGAATTAAACAAATAATTGCCCTTTCTTATTGCATGTAAAACTGGTATAATATTTTTTTGTTAAGCTGTTTTTATTACGTAAAGGAGGTGTTCTCTATGTACGTCGGCCGTGTTATGAATACATACCTTGTAACTGTTCCCCCTGAGACAAGTATAATAAAAGCCAAAGATATTATCGCTGAAAAAAAGATCAATCACCTTCTGGTAGTGGATAAAAATGAGAATCTGCTGGGAATCGTCTCGGACAGAGATGTTAAACAGAGCTGGGCCTCTCCGGCCACAACTCTCAGCGTTCATGAGTTGAATTATCTGTTAACTCAGTTGACCGTTGAAATGATCATGAAAAAGAAAATCATCACCATTTCATCCGGCACCACAATTGAAACTGCCGCCCTGATAATGCAGGAAAACCGGATCAGCGCTCTGCCGGTCATGGAGGAGGAAAAACTTGTAGGAATCATCACGACCACCGATGTTTTGGAGGTGCTGCTCCGTGCCATCGGCGTAGATGAGGGAAGTGGCCGGTTCATTGCTCTGGTTAAAGACCGTATCGGAGTTGTGGCTGAGGTTTCGAAGCTCCTTCAGGAGCAACAGATTAGTATCAAGAGTCTGGTTACCTGGCCGGTGAAAAACTTCCCGGGCATTTATCAGCTCATTATGAGAGTGGCTACTGAAGATAAGGAAAAAGCAATTTCTGTATTAAGAGATGGCGGCTTCAAAATACTAACAGAATACATCCGGGATCTAACGCCGTACCTGCCAGGCCAATAGCCCACAGTTCGTATGAAATATTCTCTTTATTTCGGCATATTCGGCCAGGTTTTGTAAATTCCCTGATAATTTTTCAACTTATATTCTTTTTCATTTTTATTGATGATGTAATAATCCGGCATTAAAGGAATCTTGCCGACATTTGTGGCGATAACATACATGGGCTGGGCCAGACCTGTGGTATGACCCTGAAGCGCATCTCGAATCAGTTCAGACCCCTTTTCAATCGGTGTCCGAAAATGATCGATTCCCGGTGCCGGCTCACAGTAAAAAACATAGTAAGGACGGATGCGAACCGCTAAAAGTTTTTGATGCAGTTTCCTAAACGTCTCCACGTCATCATTAATCCCTTTTAACAAAACAGCCTGGTTTCCCACATTGACTCCGCAGGACAGGAGATCGAAAACAGCTCTTGCCGTGTTTTTCGTAATTTCTTTGGGATGATTACACTGAGTATTCACCCAGATGGGCACCCGATGATAGCTGTTCAGAACTTTTTTGAGGCCGTCTGTAATTCGATGGGGCAAAACAATCGGTGTGCGGGTGCCAAACCGGATCATCTCTATATGGCGAATTTCTCGCAGCTTACGAATAAGATATTCAATCTTTTGGTCTGAAAGTATGAAAGGATCACCGCCGGTAATAAGAACATCCCGAATCTCCTCATGTTCCCGAATCCATTCCAGGCCCTCTTCCAAATCAAAGCGAAGCTTAAGGTCTCGATCAACCACAACTTCTTTACGAAAACAATGACGGCAGTAAGTTGCACAGATATCGGTAACGGTAAAGGCAATGCGGTCTTGATACTGCCTGGCAATACAGTCGGGTCTGACTTCCCCGGTATCACGGTTTTCTTCCCAGATCAGGTAATTGGAAATTCCAAATTTATTTTCTGTTTCTTTCATTGAAGGGATAACCTGTTTTCGTATGGGGCAATCAGGGGTATCCGGATCCATTAAAGAAGCAAAATAAGGGGTTGTCCCCCATCTTGTATTTAGCGTCGTTATGGCCTCTTCTTCTTCCGGGGAGACGTTGACAACCGCCTTCAGCCTATCAAGAGTGTTGACGCTATGTTGGAGTTGATGGACCCAATCTTCCATGTGTTCCTCCTATATATACTAAGATAAGCAATACAGTTCTTTTGGAGTAATAAAGTACAATGAAATTAGAAAAGAAATACTGCCGGCGGGTAAAAGTTATGCAGGTGGAGTGACTCGCTAACAATTTTTTTTCATTCTTGAGCCTTGGATTTTTTTTCTGAACTTTTTAGAATCTCAATGGTTTGTGAAATCTCCCGTATGGAAACACTCTGACGAAGGTTTTCCATCCTGCCCATTAGCTCGGCAAATCGACTCCCTTCTGCCGCACTGATCCATTCAAGCTGAAGCCGTTCGGGCCGGATTCCCAGTTTTTCCATTTTTTTGTGTATTTTTTTAACTCTTTTTTCGGTCCAGTGGTTGGCATCAATATAATGACAGTCACCGATATGGCATCCGCTGACCAGAACAACCGGCGCACCGTTAAGGAAGCCGTTAAGGATAAATTTTTCGTCAACTCGACCTGAGCACATGGTTCGGATAATGCGCACGTTTGAGGGATATTGAAGACGTGAGACCCCCGCGTAATCCGCGCCGGCATATGAGCACCAGTTGCAGGCAAATACCAGTATCTTTTCTTGAGAACTTTTTTCGAGCATGGCATCGATTTGGTTATTAATCTGGTCGTCCGTAAAATGGTTCATAACGATGGCGTCATAAGGACATTCCGCGGCACAAGTTCCGCAGCCGGCGCATGCCGCCGTATTCACGACACTGGGGGTTTTTTTTCTGATACCTTTTGTAATTGCATTATAGGGACAAATTTCAGCACACTTGCCGCAAGCGGTACACTTTTCGGGGTCTATTTCGGAAGTAATCGGTTCTGTATAGATTTCCCCTTTATGCATCAGACGAATGGCGCGGACCGCAGCCGCTGAAGCCTGTGTAACGCTCTCTTTGATATCCTTTGGGCTTTCGGCGCATCCGGCGTAAAAAATTCCTCGAGAAGCAGCATCAACCGGTTGGAGCTTGGGATGAGCTTCCAGGAAAAAACCGTCAGGGGATAGCTGAAGCCCCAGTATTTCTTGGAGTCGCCGGGTGCCTTTGGCCGGTTTCATCCCCAGAGCTAAGACGAGCATTTCAAGATCGAAAAATTCCAGCCGGCCGGTGACCGTATTTTCGACCGCAACCCGCATGTTGTGATCCGGCAGCTCTTCAACGTTGCCCGGCAAACCTCTCAAGTAATGCACTCCCAGACGACGGCTGCGCATAAAAAGATCTTCGAATCCTTTGCCAAAGGCACGAATGTCGATATAAAAAACCTTTATGTCAATATCAGGATAATGTTCTTTGAGTACCAGTGTGCTTTTAATAGTGTTCATACAGCAGGTGTTGGAGCAATAGCGACTGCCTTTCCTGGCAGACCGTGAGCCCACACACTGGATAAAACCCACGGATTTAGGAATTTTTCTGTCTGTGGGGCGGATCAGTTTTCCTTTGGTAGGCCCCCCGGCATTGACGAGGCGTTCAAATTCAAGACTGGTAAGGACATTTTCGAACCTTGTATATCCGTATTCGTCAAGTTCAGTGGGATCATAAGGCTCCAACCCGGTCGCCACGATGATTGATCCCACCCTTTCCTGGATTTCATCATCGGACATGTGAAAATTGATGCAGCCCTTTTCACAGGCTTCGAGACATTTTGCGCAAACCACCGGGTTGTGTCCCAAGCATTCATTGACATTAAGGACATAGGCCGAGGGGACAGCCTGGGGAAACGGGGTGAAAATGGCCTTGCGCGATGATAATCCCAGGTTGAACTCGTCGGGACGAACCACGGGGCAAACCGTGACGCAGTCACCACATGCCGTGCACTCTTCCTCTGACACATAACGAGCTTTTTTTAAGATCCTGACATCAAAGTTGCCCACATAGCCTTTAACATCTACGATTTCGCTCAGGGTATAGAGTGTTATCTGTGGATGTCGACCGACATCCGTCATTTTAGGACCAAGGATTCAGATGGAACAGTCCATGGTCGGAAAGGTCTTGTCAAGCTGGGCCATGGTTCCGCCAATGGAAGCATTTTTTTCCACCAGAATAACCTCATAACCGTTGTCTGCAAGATCAAGGGAGGTCTGAATGCCGGCAATACCCCCGCCGATGACCAGGGTTCGTTTGGTGAGCGGCAGCTTTTCTTCTTTAAGGGGCTGGAGCAATCGTGCCCGGGACACGGCCATTTTTACAAGGTCTTCAGCCTTTTGTGTTGCTGCATCAGGTTCATTCAAATGGACCCAGCTGCATTGCTCACGGAGATTGGCCATTTCCAAAAGATATGGATTAAGACCGGCGGATTGCATCATCTGTCGAAAAGTGGGTTCATGAAGCCTCGGCGAACATGAGGCCACGACAATGCGCTCCAAACCGTGTTCCTGAATATCCTGCCGGATTTCCTGTTGACCCGGTTCGGAACAGGCGTAAGCGATATCCTTTGAAATAACAACATCCTCAAGCCGGGACGCTGTTTCGGAAACTTTTGGACAGTT
>JAFDEW010000310.1 GCA_019310125.1 Deltaproteobacteria bacterium
TTAACCGAAAATGGAGAGCTGTATTTGTTAAATCGAAGTATGTCATAATGGCGCATCGTGCAGGACATTCACAACTCAAAATTGATGTCATCTATATCCTGTTTTCTCCCTGCTGATATCATTCGCGCCACGCAAAAATTCGTAACACCAAGATATCTTACAACATCAGCCCCGGAATAACCGAGTTTCCTGACACCATCCACGATACTTATGAACGTGCCCAAAATCCTGCACGAAAGCCCCAGTTTAATTTTTCAATCTTTCAAAAAGATCCCTGTGGTCCATAATAATTAATAAATAAAATGCGATCCTATTGTGTTTCTCTATAAATTTATTTGTTAGGAATTTTAAACAATTAGGAATGATTGTCAAATATAGCAAAACCGAATCTTTTCAATTGGATTTGCATCTTTACTTCATATAACCTATTAAAATCTTGACAGAATCTAAGCCAAATGAGATGTTGGCAGCCAGGAAAATCGTTACATTTAACTGTTCCGGTAAGTTGAGGGATGGGATTAATCCAAATTAAGACGAAAGGTTTAATGAAATGCTATCCAAATTCGGCAATGAAGTTTTATTGCATGGGCCTGATGCACTTTTACCGCAGAACCTGAATAATGAATGGTTAGATATCCTACAAAAGATGGCCGGGGATTTTTTAGATGCAAGTTATGATCTTAAAGACTGTAAAAAGCCGGAGGATGTTGCGGATCTAATTCTATCCATCTGTGTATCAGAAATATTAAGATTCCAACATGTTGATAAAACTGATATTTCTATTGAGGCAATGTTGGAAAATATCACAATCTATTCCGTATCGTTACTTATTGAGGCCGTTGAGAGGGAATCCAATATCGGAATAGAACAGCCCACACTTGAAGATATTCTGTCTTGGGACAGAATAATGAGAATGAGAGGAACCAACCCAAAATTTGTTGAAGCTCTTGAGAAAGCATGTATTTTAATAATTCCGGAACAAGCTTCTTCTAAAGAATAAATCTTAATGGTTTACGTTCCAAAGCCGAAAAGCTGATTGAAATCCTGCGTGAGAATCCTTACACGACTCTTCCGCCATTTGAAAAGCTGTTAGGTGATTTATCCGGGGTCTTTTCCCGGCGAATAAACATACAACACCGGTTGGTCTATCAGATTATAGATGATGAAAAAGTAGTTAAAGTAATCAGGATGTGGACTCATTATGAATAGCTTGCCATAAACAGCGGATTAACTCTGATCCAAAAGGCTTGCGCCTTTTGTCCAAGTTATCCGAATCGTTATTTGCATATAAATAAGTCTTGAAATGAACAAAACCCCCGAACAAAAAGCAAGAGACAACATAGACAGAATGCTTGAACGGGGTCCGGCTGGGCAGTTGTTGACAAGAATGCAATCAACTGGACCCTCGGTCCGGGGGTTGCGGTTCGGGAATATCAGACCGATGTGGGTCCTGCCGACTATGTCCTGACCAATCCACCGTTCGGTAAAAAAAGCAGCATCACGATCACCAATGGCGAGGGGAAACAGGAAAAGGAAGATCTGAGATACAACCGGCAGGACTTCTGGGCCACCACCTCGAACAAGCAGCTCAACTTTGTCCAGCACGTCCGCACCATGCTCAAAACCACCGGCCAGGCTGGCGTGGTGGTTCCGGACAATGTGCTGTTTGAAGGCGGGGTTGGCTGTTAAGTCAAACTTTGCCTTTTTATGTTTTACCCGCGTGCCTGTAATGCGGAAATCCTTAATCGTAGATCTAATGCGAAGTAGTGTTTAACAGGGCAACTCATTTGATTTTTTGACATAAAAACACAAAAAATCAGAGTTTAATTAATCAGATACTAAAAAGGGATATCGTCATCCTGTTTGTCCGGAGGTGACGGGGCCGATGATTCCGAAGTAGGAGGTCTGTATGTATCGGCGGAATCTCTGGTCCCGAGAAATTGTACATCAGATGCAATAATTTCGGTGGTGTATCGGGTAACGCCGTCTTTTTCCCAGGACCGGGTCTGTAACTTGCCTTCTACGTAAACCTGCCTCCCCTTTGACAGGTATTCGCCGCATATTTCACCCAGTCTTCTCCAGGCAACAATGCGATGCCATTCGGTGCGCTCTTTTTTCTCGTTTGTTGCTTTATCCGTCCATTCGTCAGACGTTGCGATGCTGAAATTGGCGACGGCAGTTCCGTCCGGTGTATAACGAACTTCAGGATCTCTTCCAAGATTGCCGATCAGGATGACTTTGTTGATTCCCGCCATGTTGTACCTCCATTTTTTTTAAGACCTTTGATAAAGCGGTTATAAAATAAAATTTCTGTTTCATAGATATAAACAACAGGTTAAAATGTCAAGTTATACAATCGCTTCGCGATTCTATATAACGCGGCTTCGCCGCTCTAAAAAAAAAGAAATTCCTATACTATCAAGATAATCCGGTGCTGGAAAATATTCAGGGCTAACGCGTGCTAAAGCCCTTCAAACAGTCAGTCGGTTTCCAAGAGAAACACGCCGTCGCTACGCTGCACCGAAATCAAACATGTTTACCCTGAATCCGACGCCGGAAAATATTGAAAGACAATCGACTATAAAATAGCCTGCACAGTTGATGTGATAATCGTGTTAAATAGATATTCTCATTGACAGTAAAATTTAACTATATAATATCAGATCGAAAAATTTACAGTAAAAAAATCCGGATCTGTCTGAAAGGAGAAGCATGATACATTTAAAGTCGGTTGATCTTAAAAAAGAAAAAGTGGCAGCACTGGTTATTCCTGTTTGTGAGGACAAAACTGTTTTTGACGACGAAATTATAATGTCTCTTATAAGAAAAGCAAAGAAATATAAGGAGTTCAAGGGTAATAAAAATGATGAGGTTACCTTTTACGACCTGGCTGAAGTTAAAGCTGAAAGGGTGATCTTTATAGGGCTTGGAAAACTTGAAAAAATCGACAGGGAGGCCATGCGTGCCGCAACCGGTAACGCAGTAAAGGCATTGATAAAGAAAAAACTTACCCATGTTTTGATAGCTGTTCCTGTGGCAGAAAAAATCAATATGGAAATGACGTCTGTACTTGAAGCAATGATGGAAGGCGCTTATTTGGGAAATCATATTTTTGATAAATACAAAAAAGAAAAAAAGCATGCCCCGGTTAAACAGATCGATTTTCTTGTCAAATCTAATGAAGCCAGAAAGTATGGCCGGTTGTCGTTACGAGTTCACACCATTTGCCAGGGAGCTATTCTTGCAAGAGAGTGGGTCAATACGCCGTCTAATGACAAAAGACCCGAACGTTTCGCCAGGTCCATTGTTGCGCTGGCCAAAAAAGAGAATCTCAAGGTAACCGTGATGGGTGAAAAAGAGTTGAAACAGAAAAAATTCGGCGCAATAATGGCGGTTGCGGCAGGAAGCCGGAGCAAGCCCAGAATGGTAATTCTGGAACATAATCCAAAAGGGTCTAAAAAAGCAGTTGTACTTGTGGGAAAAGGTGTAACGTTCGACTCGGGCGGTATCAATCTGAAGCCTTCGTCAGGTATGGAAGAAATGAAACTGGATATGTCCGGTGCGGCTGCAGTCGCCGCTACACTGATCACCGCGGCAAAGCTTAACTTCGGATTTAGAGTTATCGGCATCCTTCCTATTGTTGAAAATATGCCGTCAGGAAATGCTTCCCGCCCGGGAGACATTATCAAAACCTATGATGGAAAAACCGTGGAAATAGGGAA
>JAFDEW010000052.1 GCA_019310125.1 Deltaproteobacteria bacterium
TTGTGATTTGTAATTTGAGATTTATTTGTAATTTGGTGCTTGGAATTTGTGATTTTAGACACAAAACTCCAAGGCAGAGCCATCTATCTCTGACTCCCGCAATGCGGGACAGGCTTGGCCCATCGAAGATCCCGCATTGCGGGGAAGGACCAGGTTTTTCAGGGCAAAATAAATTATGGATTCAGGTAACTATGATTATTTCATACACCAGAACTTATTGAGAAGTTACGAAAATATCACTTTTTGCCATGATAAAAACATGAATACTCGGTTGACTTCCGATGGGGGTTATGATTGATTGTTAAGGAGTTCGGCACAAGCCCAAGGAATCTTTAAATGTGCCCATATGGAGCGTGATATGGACAAAAATACTCAGAATGATTATTTGCTCAAGGCCATTGGCGCGTTCAACAGAAGGTTCATGGTGATTTCGCCGGAATACAAAATCCTGGCGTCAAGCTCAAAGCTTAATGGAATAATCGATTCTGAAATTATCGGGCAACACTGCTACAAAGTATTATACGACCGTTCCTTGCCCTGTATTAATTGTTCCATAAAAGAGGCCAAAAATAAAAGAAGACCCGCTTTAACACCCAAGCATGGGAACTCTTTGGATCTGGATGAAATGCCGTGTTATTTTGCGTATCCAATCTTTTCAGGGGATGACATTGAAGCCTTTGTCAGCATGGATTTTGATCTCCCCACCAGAGGAGGACTTGAAGAGAAGCTGAACCGCTCCAATGCCTTTTTGCGGAATCTCATTTTCAGCTCTGTGGACTGCGTGATTGCCGCGGATAAAAAAGGCAAGATTCTTATTTTCAATGGACCGGCCAGTAAGGTTTTCGGATACACTGAAGATGAAGCGCTCAATAGTCTCAATGTTCGTAATATTTACCCCGGAAAGCAAGCGGTTGAGGTGATGAGAAACCTTAGAAGCGAGGAATACGGCGGAAAGGGAAAGCTCAAACTATATCAGACACATGTTAAAACCAAAAACGGTGAAATCATCCCCATTAAGCTCAATGCATCCATAATTTATGAAAAATACCGGGAAGTGGCAACCATCGGTTTTTTTCACGATCTTCGTGAACAACTTCGGATGAAAGATGAGTTGGAAAAAACCCAGCTTCAGCTCCTGCAGGCGGAAAAGATGTCTTCTTTGGGAAAACTGGCCGCAGGAGTCGCCCACCAATTAAATAACCCTCTGGGAGGAATTACGCTGTTTGCCAAGCTCATCCAGGAAGAATATGACTTGGAAGAAGGGGCCAAACAAGACTTAGACCGCATTCTGAAGGACGCCCAAAGATGCCGTGATACGGTGAAAGAACTGTTGGAGTTCACACGACAGACCCGCCATTTAATGCGACCCCATGACGCCAACGAAGCGGTTTCCCGCGCCCTGTTTTTACTCGAAAATCAGGCCCTGTTCCAGAATATAGATATCGTAAAAGATCTGGACGCGTTACTTCCCCCGGTACAGGCTGATATTCAGCAACTGAACCATTTATTTATGAACATCATTCTCAATGCCGCCCAGGCCATGGAAGGAAAAGGAAAACTCACGGTAAAAAGCAGTCTTTTGCCGGATCCAGACAGAATTTGCATCGAGATATCCGATACCGGTGTGGGAATACCCGAAGAGATTCTTCCTCAAATTTTTGAGCAATTTTTCACCACCAAGGAAGAGGGAAAAGGAACCGGTCTGGGTCTCAGTCTGGCTTACAGTATCGTGAAAAATCACGGCGGCAATATCACGGCAAAAAGCACGCCGGGGCAAGGAGCGACATTTTTTATTGAACTTCCCGTTGCAGACAAGAACAATCAAGGAGAAGATAGTGGAGATAACACCTGACGCCACAGTAATGGTTGTGGACGATGAAGCGGATATCCGGGATGCGTCTGAACGAATTCTTACCCGAATCGGTTTTCAGGTTCTGAAGGCATCGCGAGGGGATGAGGGGCTGGTTTTACTGGAGAAGGAGAAAGCCTCCATTGTGCTTTTAGATTTGAAGATGCCGGGCATGGACGGACTGGAGGTTCTCAAACACATTCGTGTGATGGACGAAAAAATTCAGGTCATTGTGATCACCGGATACGCCACGGTAGAAACCGCCATTGAAGCCATGAAGCGGGGCGCTTACGATTTTATTTCCAAACCCTTTGAGCCGGATCAGTTACGTATTGTGGTGAATCGCGCCTGGGAAAAGATCAGCCTCAGGCGGGAGGCTGAAAAGCTGGAGGAGGAAAGAAGACGGACGCTGTCTGATCTGGATACAGAGAAAAGCCGCATACATACTATTTTAGAATCTTTTCCCAGCGGTGTGGTTGTAACAAATTCCAGGGGCCAGGTGGTCTTGATGAATCCTGCTTTCAGACAGCTTCTCGATCTTGACCCCGGCCTGAAAACCGGCGACCCCATAGAAGACTATGTTCCGGATAAAAAACTGTGTAATCTTGTAACGGAAATCTCTCAGGGGAAGCATATAGACTTCGATGATATTCCGGATTACGAGTTTTCTCTTTCAGATGAAAAATATCTCATGGCAACCGGGCAGCCGGTTTTAGGTGAGAGGAAGGAATGCCTTGGAGCCGTTCTAAATGTTGTTGACATCACCGCCCTGAAGCTTTTGGATCAACTCAAATCGGAATTTGTGGCAAAGGTTTCCCATGAACTGCGATCACCGCTTTCAACAATCCACGAGCAGCTTGCGCTGGTAATCAGGGATATGGTTGGCGAAAACGTTGCACAAGACCAGCATATACTTTCCCGTGCCAAAGAAAAAACAAAAGGATTGATTGCGTTGATCGGAGATCTTCTGGATCTTTCCCGTATCGAGGAAGGCATTATCTGCCATGAGCCCCAACCGGTCCGGATCGAAGATCTCCTTGCCAACATAGTAGATTTTTTAAAAACCGGGGCAAGAAAAAAAAACCAGTCTATTTCGCTTGGGCTCCCAAAAGAACCGCTTCCCGAGCTCTCTGCCGATCCCATTGCGCTGGAAAGCATCTTTGGGAATCTTATCACCAATGCCATTAATTACACTCAGGACGGCGGAAAAATTCAAGTGGAAGTTGATATGGCCGGAATCAACGTACGTGTAAAAGTTAAAGATAACGGGTTTGGTATATCAGATAAATATCTGGATAAGATTTTTGAAAGATTTTACCGGGTCAAAGACGAAAAGACCAGATACATTACAGGAACCGGCCTTGGGCTGCCCATCGTAAAGGGACTTATAGATTCAATGGGCGCCTTTATTAATGTGGAGAGCGCTCCCGGAAAGGGAACAGAATTTACGGTTCTTCTTCCTATTAAAGCCAAGCCTCCAGGATAGGGAGCATTACCGATTTGTTAAAATGGTTATCACCCATTAACTTATTCATTTTTTGAGCGAAAGCCTTGCAATCAGGTGTCAGATTTCAGGTGTCAGGAGTAAGAAACGAATTTGCTGATACCTGATACCTGACACCTGAAACCAAAAAGTCTTGGATAACAATTAACAAACTGGTAATGCACCCCCAGGATAAGCCGGTGCCAAGCATCCCCATTAAAAAAGCAGGTCTGTTTCAGGATTTGAAGTGATCTCACGTTATAAATTTTTATCAATGGCTTTCAGGAATTCTTCCGGGGGCGCCTGAATACCCGTCCAAAGGGCCAGTGTGCGTCTGGACTGGTATGCAAGGGTGGATAGACCATCCATAAACTGTGCCCGGTTGCGCCGGGCCAGATCTCGCCAAAAATTTTCACTTCGGCCATAGTTAAGATCAAGCACCAATTCGCAACCTTTTACCTTGAATCTTCCAAGCAATGAAGCCATCTCCGGCGACTCATCAGGACTTGAAACAGAGGTGGTATTCACCACGATGTTCACGGCCAACGGGTTGTTCTCAAGATCATACAGCGATATGGCTTTCCCGCCAAAACAATCTACAATGTTTCCGGTTTTTTCCGGGTTACGGCCGGCAACGAAAACAGAGCTTGTTCGCAGCCAGTTTAAAATAAATACAATTGCCCTGGCTGCTCCGCCCGTACCCAAAACAAGGGCCGACTTGCCTTCCAAATCATACCCTGCATCATTTAAAGCGTCCATAAAACCAATGGCGATGGTGTTGTAACCTTTGAGAATATCTCCATTGCATACAATTGTGTTCACCGAACCGATAATATTTGCGCCTTCTGAGAGGACATCTAAATGGGATATGACTTCTTCTTTATAAGGAATCGTAACATTTGCGCCGGAGATGTTCAGAACCTTAATGCTTTTCACTGCCTGACCGATCTGGCCGGGAGCAATTTTAAACGGCACATATTTTCCTTTTATCCCGAGCCGCTCAAGTACAGCCGAAAATATTGTGGGATATTTTGAACGCATAACCCGTTCATCACCGAATACGCAATAAACCTGCATGTGAAAATTGATTTGCCAATTGTATGATTTAAACTCGTTAGCTGCAAAATGCGCCTTCTACATCTCGGTCTCTGGATGAAAAATCAAAACTTCCTTGAGATCGTCTCCAAGGTACTCCCGTTCATTGGGTCCGAGAATCCCTAAAGAAAGACAGATTAAGGTCCATAAATGAGTCGTCTGGTATTTCCCGCCATAATGTTCATGCAGATCGTGAATCTGTGCGTGGCAGTTATGGCACGGCGTAATACAGTAATCCGCTCTTGTAGCCATTATTTGCTCATATTTGCGTTTGCCGTATTCGCGTCTGGCTTCGGTAAATCCAGACTGAAGGAACCCTCCTCCTCCGCCACAGCAGTAGTTGTTAGACTTGTTGGGAGCCATCTCTACAAAATTTTCCTCGCCCACAACTGCTTTAACAACATAGCGAAGTTCGTCTGCCACCGGGTCGCCCAAACTCTTTCGAACCAGCTGGCATGGGTCCTGTACAGTAAATTTTACTTTCAGATCTTTGTTCCAGTCGGAATTAACTTTCAGTTTTCCTTCCCTGATCCACTGGGCATAATACTGGATAATGCTCTTGCACTCAAAATTGTGCTCAATGTTGAATTTTTTCAGTCCGACCCGGACTGCAAAAAATTCGTGCCCTCATTCCGTGTTGAGCCAGACTTTGTTCTTAAGATCATCCACTGCTTTGGCCTTGACCCTAATAATATGCTCCCAACTCTCGTTATCCGCCAGAAACATGCAGTAGTTTTCCGCTGCCCATCCCTTGGTGCCGTAAGTCCAGTCGGCTCCCACCAGGTGTAGAATTTTCCAGAGAGGCACCATCTCGTCCGGTTCGGTCACCGGTTCTCTGGAATTCTGGTTCAAAAAGAACTCAGCCCCCTCCTTGTTGATCGGCGCCTGCATGTCTTTGAATTCAGGCTGTGATTCCTGGTATTCTTCAAGCACGTCTTCCACAACGAATTTGAAATCTTCTTCAGACGTACCCATGGCGCTGCAGGTGTCGTTTCTCAATGCCATGTCACAAGACCCCATAATCCCTTTGGGTCGTTCTTCCCTGGGCCAGCTGTTCCTGACGTTAAAGACCAGTTGCGGGATGTCGATTTTCATGGGACATACATAAACGCAGCGGGTGCACATGGTGCACATCCAGACCCAAGGCGTGCTCATAACTTCTTCGTCCATGCCCAGGGCGGCCATGCGTAAAAACTTTCTGGGATCCATATCTTCCAGTCCCGTGGCAGGACACCCTGAAGAACAGGCGCCGCAGGTCAGGCAAAGATTGAGATTTCCTCCTTCCGGAAGAAGCTTCTTTACCTTATCCAGAAAAATGCTTTTTTTGCTTCCTTTAATCTCAATAGGTTGAGATGACATTATTCCCTCCCTTAAATTGAAGATTGACTGTTGAAAACTTAAGATTATATGTTGTCAATCTTCAATTTAAAATCATAAATTACGGGCTTCGGACAACCCATGGTTTCTTGCTAATCGAGAAGCCGTTTAATACTCGCCGTGATTTCCTCTGCTGAAGCGGGTTTGGCAATATAGTCATCCGCCTCGGTACTCATACCGTCCGAATGGGTATAGCGGGTTGATGTTACATGGGATGCAACAGCAGTCAGCAGAACCACAGGAATGTCAACACATTTCTCATCCCCTTTTAGCTTCCTGCATACCTCGTATCCGTCCATCTCAGGCATCATGACATCCAGAACAATAGCGTCCGGCGGATTGGCATGTACTTTTTCCAGGCCTTCGATGCCGTTGTAAGCGATCTCGACTTCGAAGCCCTCTTTTTCTAATTGGCCTTGGACAATAGCGCAGAAATCAGGCTCATCATCCACCACCAGTATTCTCTTTTTTTCACTCATAATGTACCTCCTTTATAATTGTCATTCGTTATTCGTCATTTGTCATTGCTAATACACCCTCTCACTTTCTCATCTTCTAACCTTCCAACCTTCTCACCTTCTAATCTTCTGAGCTTTGCTATCTAACAGCCAACTACCGGTGAAAAATCATTCCACGCTCGGCCTGGGATATAGGCCGGATTTTTCTACAATCCCGGGAACCATTTCTTCCCATTCAATCGCCATGATATGAAATCCATGAACCCCTTGCACTTCTTTTAAGCGCTGAATCTGCTCAATGCAGATTTTGATCCCTTCCTCGGGTTGTTTTTCTTTGGGCGTATCTGACATTCTTTTCACCAGCTCGTCCGGCACTTCTATGCCCGGAACCCGATTCCTCATGTATTTGGCCATGCCCGCCGATTTAAAGGGGGTCACGCCGGCCAGAATATAGACTTTGTCCAGTAATCCACGGTCACCGGCCATCTTCAACCAGAGCTCGAATTTCTCCATGTTGTATATACACTGGGTTTGTATAAACTCCACGCCGGCGGCAATTTTTTTGGCCAATCGGGGAACGCGTATCTCAAAGGGATCGGCAAAAGGATTGGCAGCGGCCCCCACAAACATCTTGGGTGGGCGCTTAATATCGTCTCCACCGAGGAACTTGCCTTGGTCCCGCATAAGCCTCACGGTTTGAATGAGCTGCATGGAGTCAATATCATGAACATTTTGACCCGTAGGGCAGTCTCCAAAGCTTTGGTGGTCTCCGGAAAGACAGAGGATATTGTGTATATCAAACGCCGCCGCTCCAAGGATATCACTCTGCAAGGCGATTCGGTTTCGATCACGGGTCACCATTTGAAGCACCGGCTCCAACCCCATGAGTCTGAGTTGAATACAGGCGGCCAGGCTGCTCATGCGGGTTACGGATGTCTGATTGTCGGTGATATTTATGGCATCCACATAATCTTTGATGAGATTTGCCTTTTCTTTAATCACTTCAGGATCGCTGCCCCTGGGGGGACCACACTCCGACGTAACCCCCAGATGACCTGCGGCCAGAATTTTTTCCAGTTTGCTTGGTGTTTTTGCTTTCATTCCTGTACGTCCTCCCTGACAACTTTTCTGGGTCCCCCGGCCCTGTCGGTGGACCAGTCTTTAATGGGGTCAATTTTTTCATAATCATCAAGTTTGTCCAGAGCCTTGAGGCGATTGATGATCAATTCCCAGGCGCAGTCAATTTCTTTATTAATTTCGCATTTGCCTTTAGCGGAACCACCGCACGGGCCATTAAGAATCCGCTTCGCACAGCGGGAGACCGGACAGATTCCTCCGGTACGCGCCAGAATGCACTGTCCACAGGCCTGGCACCGTTCCGTCCACAGACCTCGTTTTTCAGTAGCCCCCAAAAAACAGGTGTCCACTCCGGGATAAACTGGACAGTCGTGGTATTTTTCAGCCATGAACTGGACGCCCACACCGCAGGCAAGGGAAACCACAGCGTCATACTGATCCATGACATCACGAATCTCTTCGAGGTATTCGTGATCGCACTGCCGTTCCAAGGTTTTTTCATCTATCTTGACTTCCCGCCCCTGATTTAGGAAATACATCCTAAGGGATGAAGCCAGAACACCGACTTCTTTCTTTCCCCCTGCCTCACAAACTGTAACGCATTCGTTACAGCCGAGGATGAGGATTTTTTCATGATTTTTGACTTCCTCTATAATTTCTTCAATGGGTTTTCTGTCGGCGACAATCATAAGACCTCTCTTTCATTAAAAATCAAAATATATTAAACATCTCGAAAATCTACAATTGGTTGAAATTAAAGATTGTTCTTGTTGTTTTCCAATATTCCAATATTCCAATATTCCATTATTCCATCTTTCCAATTGTGAGCGAAGCGAACTAACTTGAATGCTTCATTTGTTTTATGCGGCCTTTTTCTTGGCCAGTTTGATGGGGTTGGGCCCCAATTTTCGGATTCTTTCCTCCATTTCAACGGCGTACTGGGCAAAACGCGGCCCTTCGCTGGATGAAAGGTTATACATCTGTGCCCGTTCTCCCCCGATACCGATGGTATCCAGAATTTTTTGTGCCTGTTCCACCCGTTTACGGGCTCTGAGGTTGCCGCTGTTATAATGGCAATCTCCTTCCATACAACCTACCGCATATACGCCGTCCGCTCCCTTTTCAAAGGCATGGAGGATATGAAGGACATCTATCTTTCCCGTGCATGGAACGAGAATTATTTTTATATCAGATGGGTATTGCAAGCGCATGGAACCTGCCAGGTCCGCAGCCGTGTACCCTCAGAAACTGCAGCAAAATGCGATAATAATAGGCTTGAAATCTTCCTTCATAATACCTCCTTGAAACTCAGCGATTCTCGATTGGCGCAGTCAATCTTTTTGTTAGAGTGTTTTGCTATATCCACATTATAGCTCTACATGACGCCTTCGAGTAACGCGTCAACCTTGCTCAGTATTTGAACGTCTTCATACCAATTCAGTTCGATGGCCTTTGCCGGGCATTCCGCGGCGCAAACTCCGCACCCATGGCATAATGCAATATCGATTTCACTCACACCGTCTTCATTGATCCTCGGGACATGGTACGGGCACGACCGGACGCATATGAGGCATGACGCACATTGATCCGCATTTACCTGTGCAGTTACCGCCGATAATGTCAATTCCGACTGGGATAGAAAAGTAGTTGCCCGGGAAGCAGCGGCAAGCGCCTGTGTGATGGATTCTGACAAAAGTTTGGGGCTGTGGGCGGTCCCACAAACAAACACGCCTTCCGTGGCCATATCCACCGGTCTTAACTTGACATGAGCCTCCATAAAGTGGCCTTCTGCGGTACGGGCCAGTTTGACAATGGAGGCGAGCTCTTCGGTGTCTTCAGCCACCATCCCCGCGCTCAGCGCCAGAAGGTCGGCACTGACCCGGAGGTCGGAATTAAGCACATGGTCCTTAAAGGTTACCATGACCCCATCTTCGGACGATTCCACGGTCGGCGGATCTTCAGGATCGAATCGGCAGAAGAGTACGCCCTGTTTCCTGGCTTCGGTATAGTAATCCTCCAGAAGCCCATAAGTCCTGATGTCCCGGTAAAGTATAAAGACTTGGGCATCCGGTTGAAGTTTTTTAATGTGAAGGGCGTTCTTGATCGCGCTCTGACAGCAAATCCTGGAGCAGTTGGGATTTTCACCGTTTCTGGATCCAACACACTGAATCATAACCACCCGGTTCAGATCTTTAGCCCCTTTTTCTTTTAAACGTTTGGAAAGCTCGACCTGGGTTACGACCTTTTGGTCCTGGCCGTATAGGAATTCTTTGGGGCGGTATTCGGTGGCTCCTGTAGCCAGAACAACGACCCCGTGGTCGATCTTTCTTTCATACATACCCGGTCCCACGAGAACTTCGGTGGTAAAATTTCCCTTGAATCCGGAAAATCCGACAATAAGGGAGCGGGTTAAAACCTGTATTTGGGAATGGGCGGTCACCTTTTCAATCAGTCCTTCCAGGTAACTTCCCACATCCGCCCCCTCTATGGTGGCGGTCAGGTGATTTGCCATTCCGCCCAGTCTTTCCTCTTTTTCAATGAGGACGACCGGAAAGCCCTGATCTGCAAGACCCAGCGCAGCATTCATTCCGGCCACCCCACCGCCGATGATCAGCGCTCTCTTAATCACCGGAATCTTTTTTTCATATAGCGGGTGGAGTGTGGCAGCCCGTGCCACAGACATGCGAACCAGGTCTTTGGCCTTTTGCGTAGCTGCTTCCGGATCCTTGGAATGAATCCATGAATTCTGGTTGCGGATATTTGCCATTTCAAACAAATATTTATTTAATCCGCAGGCCTCAAGCGTTTCCATAAACATCTGCTCATGAGTTTTGGGGCTGCATGACGCGACAATCACCCGGTTTAACTGATGCTCAATAATTTTTTCTTTGATGATATCCTGGGTGTCCTGGCTGCAGGTAAACAGGTTATCATCCGTAAAGACAACGTTGGGAAGCGTTGCGGCATAGTCTTTTACCGCCGGGACATCCACAATCCCTCCGATGTTGATCCCACAGTTACATACAAAAACACCGATGCGAGGCTTCTGTCCGGCAACATCAATGGGTTCGGGGATTTCAACGTTAGGGATTTCTGTCCCCCTTGCTTCAGCAAGCTCCGCGCCGGCCAAACAGGCGGCAGCGCTGGCCTCGGCTATGGATTCGGGGATGTCCTTTGGCCCCTGCAACACCCCGCACGTATATATTCCCGGCCGTGAAGTGTTCACCGGTGTAAAGGGATCGTTATCTACAAAATTGTATTTATTCAATTTAACATTGAGACGTTTTGCCAGCTCCACAGTACCCGGTTGAATCTGTAGTCCCACCGAGAGAACGACCATATTAAAGGTTTCCTGTTTCATGGCGCCGCTGTTGTCCGCATACTCGAGAATCAGATCGCCGGTTTCAGGAACTTCGGTAATGGTATGGACCCTGGCGGTTATAAAACGAACCCCTTCCTTATCCCGGGCACGGAGATAATATTTTTCATAATCCTTGCCAAACGTCCGTATATCCATATTAAAAATTGCACAATCCAGGTCGCCATGGGCATGCTCTTTGGCAATCATGGACTCTTTTACGGCGTACATGCAGCATACCGATGAGCAGTAGCCGTTTCCGCAACGGTTGGCATCCCTGGACCCCACGCACTGCAGCCACGCGATGCTTTTGGGCTCTTCCCGGTCCAAGGGTCTCATCAAATGACCAAAATACGGCCCTGATGCACTCAAGATTCTTTCAAACTCTTGGCTGGTCACCACATTGGGATATTTACCGTATCCCAGATAGTCAAGCCCGGAAGGATCAAATCCCCGGCTTCCGGCGGACAGAATGACAGATCCGACCGTAAGCGTGATGTTGCGCTCGCTGTCATCATACCGGATCGCTTTGGCAAGACACATCTTCTCGCATAAACCGCAACCGATACAGGTCTCGGTATCAATAGCAAAGGCAAGAGGAACCGCTTGGGCATATTCTATGTAGGTGGCTCTCCTGTCATTAAGGCCCATATTATATTGGTTAACGGCAGTTACCGGGCAATGCCTGGCACAATCTCCGCACCCTGTACATTTAACGGGATCAATGTAGCGGGGGTAATTGACCAATGAAGCCTCAAAGTTTCCCGGTTCCCCTTCAACGCTCTTTAGTTCGCTGCAAGTAATCAGCTCAATATTCATATGCCGGCCGACCTCGACCAGTTTGGGCGAAATCACTCACATGGCACAGTCGTTCGTGGGGAACGTCTTATCCAGACGGGCCATCATTCCACCGATGGTGGGAGACCTGTCAACCAGGTAAACTTTGTAATCCGAATTGGCCAGATCGAGCGAAGCCTGCATGCCTGCAATTCCGGCACCCACAACCATAACCGATCCGCTTTTGTTCGTCATTTCTCCTCCCTTTATTCTTTGACGGTCTCGTATAAAGTCCAACTTCTGCGTTGTGCTGCATTTCGCAATCATTCAACGTACGAAAAGTACGCCTCATGATTACAAAATTTGCACGCCTTGAATTTGAACTTTTTACGAAACCGTCTAGGACTTTTTACGAGTTTATTATTCGTTGAAGATTTTAGATTTTCGATTGCAGATTGATTCATCAAATAAAATCTTCAACCTTCATTAGTGACTCTTCACAGTGCTGCAAAAACCGGTTTACTCTCTTCCATACCGATAAACTCGACGATGTTTCTATTTTCCATGTCAGCCAGAAGGTATGAAATTCTTTTAAGGTCAAGCCCGATTTTATTATGGATATCTCTCACAGAGGTATGCCCTTGTTTAACTGCTTGGAGAATCAGATTTTTCTGATATTCTCTCTCGAGCAACACATCGAGTATAGATTCAAATCTATCCCTATCCCACTGGCGTCCGAAAACATCTCCTTTGGTCGTAATCTTTACTTCTTTTCCGACCATCCATCGGAGTGTTTCTTGGGCCAGGGTCAACTCCGCAGCAGCAAGTTCAAAAGCGAATGCTTTGGAATCGAATTTCCCCTGTTCCTTAACCGTTTGGGTCATTTGGGTAACCACTTCTACAAACCGCTGGGCTTCAGCCGACGAAACCCAGGCCAGATGCAGCCTTTGTTCGCCGATACCGGCCAGATCCAGCAGTTTTTGAGTTAAACGGATCTTTTTTTCGGCCTGAACATTACCCTCCAGGTAATGGCAATCACCGAAATGTCACCCGGCGACCAGTACGCCGTCACATCCCTGTTTAAAAGCTTGCAGAACAAACAGCGGGTCGACTCTGCCCGAACACATGACGCGTACGGTTCTAATGTTGGGTGGATACTGCAACCGGGATACACCGGCCAGATCCGCACCGGCATAGGCACACCAGTTACACAGAAAAGCAACTATTTTTGGCTCAAATTCTTCCATTCTACCACCTCGTTAGTTATCATCACTTCTTTGTCCGCCCCATTCCTTTCCATCAGGATCATCTCACCGGGGGTGTTGGACGATTCGATTATTTATCCATTCACACCGCTGCACAAATCGAAGCCACAATTTGCCGATCCCGGAAATGGAGCATGTCGATGGCCTGCTGTGGACAAGAAGAAGCACACAGCCCGCACCCTTTGCAGGAAGCGGAAATATTTTTTGCCCGATATCCCTTGCCTTCAATTTCTTCGAGTATAATGGCGTTAAACGCACAAACTTCCTCACACAGACCGCACCCGATGCATTTTTCGGCATCTACCTGGGATACCAGCGGAGAAATCTGAACAGATCCTTTTGCAAGTACCGTGACCGCTCTGCTTGTCGCCGCCATGGCCTGGGAAATACTCTCTTCTAAGGCCTTGGGGTAATGGGCCAGTCCGCACAAAAAGATTCCATCGTTAGCGAATTCCACGGGTCTCAGCTTGGCATGGGCTTCCATAAAAAAGTTTTCGGCATTGAGCGGAATTTTATAGAACTCGGAAATCTTTTGGTTCTGGGCCGGCTCAATGGCTGTCGCCAGATTTACATAGTCTGCCTGTATCCTTAGATTCTTTTGCAAAATCGGATCAAACACATCGACTTGAAGACCATTGTCTATTTCCGTGACCTTGGGTTTGTTGTCCAGCGAATATCGCACAAACACAACGCCCATCTCTCTGGCTTTTTTGTAAAGATACTCTTTTTCGCCATACGTTCGAATGTCACGGTAGAGGATAAATACTTTTGTATCCGGGTTGTTTTGTTTTATGGAAATCGCCTGTAATATGGAACCCGTGCAACAAATCCTGGAACAGTACGGTCGGTTTTCGTCCCGTGATCCCACACACTGGATAAATACAATAATTTCCGCATCCTTTAATTTTTCGGGATCATGTTCCAGATCATGCCAGCGGGTAACCCTGGGATTCTTTCCATAAAGGTATTCCTGGGTATCAGCGGCCTTGCCGCCGGTTGCAACCATGACAACTCCGTGTTCCACGGTCTTTATCTGGTTATCTACCGCCACCTGAGTTTCAAAGTTGCCCACAAACCCGGAGGCGCCAACCACCTCGGCGTTTCGCAACACCTGTATATCCGAATGCTGCTCAACTTTATCCACCAGTTCGGAAAGGTATGGTTGAATGTCCCGGCCCTTCCAGGTCTGGGTAAGATCCCTTGCCGCCCCGCCGAGAACCGATGATTTTTCCACTATGATTGCCGGAAACCCTTGATCCGCAAAACCTAAGGCCGTGGTCATTCCGGCGACCCCGCCACCGATAATCAGCGCGGACGGGTTAACCTCCACTGATATATCGGGGATGGGTTCCAGCAAAGAAGCCCTGGCAACCGCCATCCGCACCAGATCTTTGGATTTTTCCGTGGCTTTTTTCTTGTCATCCGAATGCACCCATGTGCACTGGTTCCTGATATTGGCCATGTCAAACAGATATTCATTTAGCCCTGCATTACGTATGGTCTCCTGAAATAACACTTCATGGGTTCGAGGGGTACAGGCCGCCACAACAATGCGATTTAAGCTCTGTTCCCTGATCACCTCCGCCATTTGCTTCTGAGTGTCCTGGCTGCAGGTAAAGAGGTTCTCTCCCACGTATGCAACATTGGGCAGTGCCTTGGCATATTCGACGATGGCCGGAACATCGGCAATTCCGCCGATATTGATACCGCAATTACACACAAAAACGCCGATGCGGGGTTCCTGGCCGGCGATATCGGTTTCATCAGGGAATGCTTTCTCTTTGACAAGAGTGCCCCGTGCCGACGCCAGATTCACACCGGCACTGCAGGCCGCAGCACTGGCTTCCATGACAGACTCGGGGATGTCCTTGGGTCCTTGAAAAGCACCGCAGACAAATATGCCGTCTCTTGATGTTTCAAACGGTTTAAAATTTTTGGTTTCGCAAAAATTTCCTTGGGTCAGATCAATTCCGATATTGTTTGCAAGATCAATGGTTTCCGGTGATATTTGCATGCCCACCGATAATACGATCATATTAAAAATTTCTTTTTTCTCTTCCCCGCTTTCCGTCACATACCGAACCTCAAGGTCATCGGTTTCCGGAACCCGGTCTATGGTATGAACCCGGGACCTGATAAAGCGAACCCCATGCTTGTCCTTGGCATCGTTGTAATATTTTTCAAAATCTTTGCCCGGGGTACGCATATCCATGAAAAAGATGGCGCAATCCAGATCATAATCCGCATGCTCTTTGGCAATTACCGCCTCCTTAACCGCATACATGCAGCACACGGAAGAGCAGTATGGATTGTCACAGCGGTTAAGATCCCTGGAACCGACGCATTGGAACCAGGCAATTTTCTTGGGCTCTTTTTTATCCGAAATTCGGGTCAGGTGCCCCATAAAGGGTCCTGTGGCGGAAAGGATTCGTTCAAATTCCGTGGAAGTGATAACATTGGGATGGTTGGCGTAATTGTAATTATCAAACTTTGAAGGATCAAACGGCTGAAACCCCGGTGACAGAACAACAGAACCCACATTGATGGTTGTTGTTTCTTCCTGTTGGGCGTGAGTGTCAAAAGTGACGGCTTCAGCCTCACACACCGCCACACACTGATAGCATTCGCAGCAACCGCCGCAATCCAGGCAGCGATCGGCTTCTTGCTTGGCCGACGCCTCATCCGCACAAAGATTGACTTCTTCAAAGTCCGAGATCCTTTTTTCCGCCGGCAACGTGGGAATTTTTAATCGATCTTTGGCGGGCTCGTCTTTTGGAGGTGCGACCCAGTTTGTCCCCATGGGCGGCTCCTCCTGCCATTCTGTGGGCAGTTCTTCACCCTGTAAATATTTGCCGATATATTTGGCGACTCTTTGACCGGCCTCAACCGCCTCGATCACCGTGGCGGGACCGCTGATCACATCACCACCGGCAAATATGTCCGGTATGTTTGTCTGGAGTGTTTCAGGATTAACTTCCAGAAGGTTCCATTTGGAAACTTTTAGGTCCTGTGCTTTGGCAAGGTTGCCCAGATCGGGCTCCTGTCCGATGGCGGGAATGATATAATCCGCCTCGATGAAAAATTCCGAGCCTTCAATGGGAATGGGCCTCCGCCTGCCGGTGGTGTCTTCCTCCGTCAAACGGGTCCGGATACATTGGATTCCGGTAACCTTTTCATTTTCACTGGAAATACCTGTGGGCGCGGCCAGGAAATGAATCTTTACTCCCTCTTTCTCCGTCTCTTCCACTTCTTCGGGTTCGGCGAGCATTTCCGTTCGGGAACGGCGGTAAAGAATATGCGCCTCGCCGGCACCGAGTCGAAGTGCCACCCGGGCGGCATCCAGTGCGGAATGGCCGCCTCCGATGACCACTACCTTTCCCCCCAGCTTCTTTAAATTCCCCAGATGAACCTCTCGCAAAAAGGCGGTGACATCGGAAACCCCCTGGGAAGTTTCTTCCCCGGGGATTCTCAGTTTCAGACCTTTCCAGGCACCGATAGCCAGAAAAATAGCACTGGCGCCATGTTCCCGGAGCTCTTCTATGGTTAAGTCTCTGCCAATAACCGTATTGGTATGAATTTGAATCCCGTATCGTTTGAGATTTTCGATCTCTGCGTCCAGTACCGTGCGTGGGAGACGGTGCTCGGGAATGCCGTATCGCATCATTCCCCCGGTTTCGGGCATGGACTCGTATACACTGACCTGATACCCGTCCAATGCCAGAAAATAGGCGGCGGTAAGCCCGGCAGGACCCGAACCGATAATGGCCACTTTTTCATTTCTGGACGTAATTTCCGGTACCGGGATATCACTCAGATCAACATGATCCGCAGCCACTCGTTTCAGTTCCCGTATGGAAATCGCTTGGTCCAATTCAAGGCGACGGCAGCTTTTTTCACAACCATGGGGGCAGATACGGCCGAGTATGCCGGGAAAGGGAAGATTCTGCATGATGATTTCCACGGCCTCCCGGTACTTGCCCATCTTGACCATGGCCACATACCCCTGAACATTTAGATTCGCCGGACAGGCCACCCGGCATGGCGCCGTATCGATCTTCTCTATGGCAAAGGCGCCGGGAATGGCCTGGGCATAAGGTTTGTAAACCGCCTTGCGGTCCACCAGTTTTGTATCGTATTCGCTGGGCCTAGTTACCGGACAGACGTCTACACAATCACCACAGGCAGTACACTTGTCCGTATCGACATAGCGGGGAGTTTTGTGGAGGGTTACCTGAAAGTTTCCACTCTGTCCGTCAATTTTTTCAATATTTGAACAGGTATGAAGTTCGATGTTAATATGCCGGCCGACCTCGACCAGTTTGGGTGAGATAATTCACATAGAACAGTCATTGGTGGGAAATGTCTTGTCCAGTTGAGCCATTACCCCCCCAATGGCCGGAGATTTTTCCACCAGATGAACATAATAGCCGGAATCTGCCAGATCAAGAGACGCTTGCATGCCGGCGATTCCGCCGCCAAGCACCATGACCGAACCGATGATATCTTTTCCGTGTGTTTCGGTGGATGTGTTTTCCTTCTGATTGTTACTATGTTTCATTTTTTCCATCCTTATATTCTATCAAGTATCTCCGGAAGCTTGTGCTCCCATCCGATGGTTGCTATGTTTACGCCGCTGAACCCTTCTTTTTTTAATGAGGTAACCATTTCTGATGCAATCAGAATACACTCGCGAACCTTGTCAGAGGACTTATGGATACGGTCAATCAGAGTATCAGGGATATAAACATCCTCCACATTCCGCATGATGTAACGGGCCATGCCTAATGATTTGAGGAGTAAAACTGTGGGGATGATTTTTATTTTATTTTGTTCCACCCGTTTCATAAACGGCTGGATGGCCGAAAGGTCAAATAAAGGGGGGGAAATGAAAAATTGGGCGCCGGCCTCAATTTTTTTATTCATCTCTTCGATTTCCAGTTCAGTAGATTTCCCCTTGGCCCCGGCATTAACCGTGGACCCCACCAGAAATTCGGGGGAACCTGAAAGCTCGATTCCGGCCATGTCTTTTCCTTGCTCAAGCCCGCGAATTGTCCTGAGCAATTCCAGAAGGTCGATGTCATATACGGATCTGGCCTTAAAGTGGTCTCCAAAGCTGGGATCTTCTCCGGTAACCGCCATAACATTAGTGATACCGCATCCATAGGCTGCCAGAAGATCCGCCTGAAGAGCGATTCGGTTTCTGTCTCTGCAGTTGACCTGCATCACGGTTTCCATACCTTTGGCCTGTAGAATCATAGCGCCTCCTAAGGCACTCATACGCATGACAGCGTTGCTCATTTCAGGCACCACAAAGGCATCTACTTCTCCTTTGACTCTCATGGCATGGGTTATCATGCCAGAGATATCCACTCCCTTAGGGGGTTCCATTTCCGCAAGGACAGCAAATTCCTCTGTGTCGAATTTGCGCTTTAAATGCATAGGCCTACCTCCGATTTTTTACATAAAAAAGCAGCTCATGAATAGATGAGTTTTCAGATGGAGTATGAGCAACAACTGTGCCAGGAGGAGATGATTTTGGATAAGTATTAATAAATAGCTATTATATCATATGGATAGACAAGTATTTATTGCCATGACCGAAAATTTTTTAAGGGTTGATTTCACGGGACTATTGTGCCAGTTTGGCACATGTGGTATACATACAGTGGATAAATCAGTAAGTTGATAACGAGTTGTGCCATTTTGGAATAGTCCCTTTTGGAACAGCGACCGGAAAGGATATTTGGATGCAAGATCAAATAATTATTATCGATGATGATCTCGATTTCCTTGAAATCATCAAGGGGCATTTGCAAAAGTACGGTTTTAAAAACATATACACCGAAGACAATCCCATGAAAGCGGCGTCTCTTTTTGAAGAGGGGAAGGTGTTTGATATTGCGCTGGTGGATATGACCATGCCGGAAATGGGCGGACTGGATCTTCTTGAAATAATTAAAAATATAAGTCCAAAAACCGAATGCATTATGGCTACCGCCGTTAACGAGGCCAGAATTGCAGTGGAATGTCTAAACAAAGGGGCTTATGATTATCTTGTAAAGCCTGTCTCCCAGGGAGACCTTATATTTTCCATGAAACGAGCCATGGAAAAAAAGCGTCTAATTGATATTCTGGATATTGAAAAAAGCCGAACCTTGCCCCAACTGGTGAACAAAAAACCTTTCAAACCGATTATAACCCGGTCTCAAAAGGTTCTAAGAGTTTTAAAGGAAGCGGAATTGCATTCCGGTAGCGATGTTCCTCTTTTAATTACCGGTGAGAGCGGAACCGGTAAGGAACTTCTGGCATGGGCAATTCATGCCGCGAGCCCCAGATCAAAATTTCCCTTTACACCCGTCAACATGGCCTCGCTCACTGGCAGCCTTTTTGAAGCTGAATTTTTCGGTCACACAAAAGGCGCTTTTACCGGCGCTCAAAACGGTCGCGCCGGATATCTGGAATACACAAATCTCGGTACCATGTTTTTAGATGAGATCGGTGATCTTCCCATTGAGCTGCAGGGCAAGCTGTTGCGCGTTTTACAGGATGGGGAATACCTTAAACTAGGGAGCAATGTTCATCAGAAAGCGGATGTTCGCTTCATCGCGGCCACCAACGAAGATTTGGAGAAGATGATGGCCAAAAAAGTCTTTCGAAAAGATTTATATTACCGTATCCGGGGAGGATGGCTTCACCTGCCTCCCTTGAGAGAAAGGAAAGAAGATATTCCACTGTTGGCCGGTAAATTTCTACAAGATTATGAAAGTTCCGCTAAACATCAAATCATTGAAGAAGAAACCCTGTATCTGCTTATGGAGTATGATTATCCCGGGAATGTCAGGGAGCTCAAATCGATAATCCAGGCCGCTGTAAATCTGGCACAGGGAAAACCCATCTCCTCAGATTTTCTCCCCGCGCATTTAAAAAAGCGCAAATCCATATCAACGTGCCTGCCCCGCCCAGTGTCAGGGGATATTGAACCCCTTGCACAAATTGAAAAATCCCATATTATCCGGGCGTACAAATTCACAGACCGGAACAAATCCCAAACCGCCAGGCTTCTTGGGATAGGTCTGAACACCCTTCGAAGAAAGCTCAAATCGTATGGGATGATGGAATAGCGGAATGATACCTGCCTGCCGCACTTGGCTTGGCGCAGACGGGTGTAAATCAAGACTGTTGTTTGCTAAAATTGCTATGGCTATTTGGTTTCAGGTGTCAGATGTCAGATGTCAGGAAACATGTTCAGTAGCAATGGGCCGAACGATTCATTTTTTTCGGCGAGTTGGGCAGGAGCGCTGTTTGAGGAGCGCTTGGATTGGCTTCCTAACTCGTGTCCATCCAGAAATGGTAGATTTTGGTTTCCGGTAAGGCCCGAGCGAGTTTTCAACCGCAGGCATAGCGCGCTATTTCGAGGATTGAAAACGAGCGAGAACGCCGCCGGGAGCCGAAAGATGCCGTTTATGGATAGACACTAACTCGTATTTCTCTTCTTTGGGCCACTTGTGCGTTAAGTCACAGACATCGATGTGTAATCGACACAACCTTTTATAGACCTCAAGATCCTCCACGTCCATAAAATTTCTATTGGTCACCTCGTTTCCCCCTTAATCATTAACCCTGACACCTGACACCTGACACCTGACACCTGACACCTGACACCTGACACCTAAAAAAAGCTTCGGAGCCACGGTTTGTCAATAGAAAGGTATCAGCGTTTACCAACGGTCTTGATTTCCACCCGGTGCAGATAGATCCGCACGATGACAGAAGCATCAAAGAATTCTATCAAAACATAAAAAAACCTCCCGCCGATCTACCGGCAGGAGGTTTTCTATGATTGTTTTGTTTTGGATCCGGTCACGGCATTATTGCCGATCAGGTCTTAAGAAAAGTTTTTACAAACCTGGCCCAGGTTTTCCCTTCAAGTTCTTGAGAAATGTCTTCAACCGAGCCACCACCATCTGCCGCCACCCGCAAATCGTCATTGGCCATGGCAAAGAGCTTTTCCCTTTCCTCATGGATAAAATTACGGGCTTCCTTGTCGTAATAGAGTCCTTTTAAGTTTTTACGCAGCTTGGTTGGCTCAATAGTAAATAACCACCCCTTTTCATAGGGAGATTCGTTGACCAGATCGGGTTGAGTCCGAAGACTATCGTTCACATTGGAGACAATGCCATCCATTGGGGAGAGCAGTTTGGCAACTTCTCCATTGCGTCTGACTTGAAATCCCACTTCTCCCTGTTTGAGTTCCTGGCCGATATTCGGCAATTCAACCCTCGCGAGTTTACCGATAAGTTTTTGGGCAAAATCATCCAGCCCGACTCGAATACGCCCGCCATATTCCGGTTTGGCCCATGTGTGGCCCTCGTGATAATAGAAATCTTCCGCCAGTTCAAAACCGCTTTCCCGGCGTCGGGCATGCACCGGAAGCGCCTCTGCCTGAAGGCGTTCCTGCATGATCTGGTCAAAAGAACAGGTGCCGCATTCATAAGCATTGGGACATAGTTTATGGCCCACTTCCCCGGTGATCATATACCGACATTTACGTCGATTTGCAGGAAACTGCATCATCTTGTCCACCCAAGTCTCGGTGAATTTATCGGGTGTTGCGGCTACCGGTTGTATCGCGATTTTCTCCTTATACCGGGCAACCCGATCATGCATACCATGATCGTATACACAGGTTGAGCAATCAAAGTTGTGATCGCACAGTTTGTAGGAAACAACCCCGGCCTCCATCCACACACATTTTTTCTTGCCTGGTGGAACAATTTTCATTGATTCCCTCTTTTTGGTAGCGCCCATTTTATTTCCTCCTTATTCTATAATAATTAATTTTTAATCCGTTTTATTTTTCCTGTTTTACGGTTTTAAAAAGCAAACCCTGTGCCAATGTCTGACAAGAAACGGAATGACTATTATAACTGCCTGTTTTATATAGAATAATAATTTTCCGACCCCTTAGAATTAAGAATAGCCCCATAGAACATATTGCCGAGATATTCGGCAAATGTTATTTGCTAAATCACGAAACTATTTATAACCACTTGTTTATTCTATAAATTAATGAATTGCCGAAAAAAAAGGCATATGTAGAGTTTTTCGGCATTTGCTAAGAAGACGGCTGGAGGGATTTTTTAAGATACCATTGGAAAAGCTCAAAACAGGTAGAGCAAAAATCGGGTTGTTTTAAATCCGTATCCTCAATCCGGGTCGAGGAATACATAACACACCGCCGATCCCTGCAATGGGTCAAACCCAATGTGTGCCCCAGTTCATGCAAGGCCGTTTTTTCCACCCGTGCCAACAGAAGATCCGGATTGGAGGGTTGGTCATAAAACATAGGATAAAGACGGTGTACAGATATAATTGAACATTTGCCCTGGATCTGTGCTAATCCAAAGACATACTTAAGAATTGGCACATACAAATCCACGGAAGTAACCCCGATAAGCCTAAAGGAGTCTTGGAAGTTTCGATCAAGGAGGTGCTTTAATATCAGTTTTGAATTATACTGGCAGCGGGTATCATTATATGCATACCGGGGATTTTCCATCCTCATGGAAATTCTGCAGGTTAGACCACATCGGATCCAAATACATTCGGCGATGTGCTCGAGAATCCCTGGGTCCACGGAACCTATGGGACAGATAGTGACGCAGTTTGACAAAGTGAGTTATGATTCCTTTTCAATCTTGACGGTTTCGTAAAAAGTCCAACTTCTGCGTTGTGCTGCATTTCGCAATCATTCAACGTACGAAAAGTACTTCTTATGATTACAAAATTTGCACGCCTTGAATTTGAACTTTTTACGAAACCGTCTAAATCGAATGTTCCAATCCGTTTCTTCCAGAATTCTCTTAATATGCATTTCTTCCATTAATTTTAATGAATTGGGGAATTTTTCGGGCGCTAATTGCTTGCGTGAAAATGGGAGGTCCTCTGTCACGATTTCTTTGCTCCGCCCGATAACCAGCGCCCTTTCGATGACATTTTCCAATTCTCTCACATTTCCGGGCCAATCGTAATCCATCAGCAATTTCAAGGCCGAAGGCGCCATTTTCACCAATTCTTTATTCATTTCCAGACAATACCTGCGGATAAATGCCTTTACCAGCAGCGGGATATCATCCTTTCGTTTCCTCAACGGAGGAACCGGGATAGAAATGACGTTCAACCGGTAAAAAAGATCTTCACGAAATTTGTTTTCAGAAATCGCCTGTTTCAAATCTTTATTGGTAGCGGCTAAAATACGCACGTCAACTGTAATTTCTTCCTGACCCCCCAGACGTCTGAACTCTTTTTGCTGCAACACCCTTAAAAGATCCACCTGGGTTTTCAAACTGATATCACCGATTTCATCTAAAAAAAGGGTTCCCTTATCGGCCAGTTCAAAGCGCCCCTTTTTGGTATGCTCTGCACCGGTGAAAGCGCCCCTTTCATAGCCGAACAGTTCACTTTCCAACAAAGAATCGGGCAACGCGCCGCAACTTACGGCAATAAACGGCAGGTAGCAGCGCTGACTGTTTCCGTGAATCGCCTGAGCGATCAGTTCTTTCCCGGTGCCGCTTTCACCGGTTATCAGTACGGTAGAGTCGGTTGGCGCCACCTTGGAAATTAAATCGTAAATTTCTTGCATGGCGTCACTTTTTCCTATGATTTCATCATATTCTGATCTTTCCTCCAGCTTTTGGCGCAGTAAAATATTCTCTAAAACCAACTCGCGATGGGCGACAATCTTCTTGATTTGCATTTCGATCTCGTCGGGGGCGAACGGTTTGACCAGGTAATCAAAAGCGCCTTCCTTCATGGCCTGAACGGCGGTGTCTACCGTAGCATAGGCGGTCATCATGAGTATCTCGGCATCTGTGTCCACTTGTTTGCCTTTAAGATGTTTCAACGTTTCCAGACCGTCCATGCCCGGCATTTTCAGATCCAGCAAAATCACATCCCAGCTTTTTTGCATGACAATGGCAATGGCATGTTTGCCGCTTTCGGCCAGGCCAACCTCATACCCATCCTCCTTGAGCCAGTCATAAAGAGCTTCTCGCATGGGGGCTTCATCATCAACCACAAGAATACGAGCTTTTTTGGTCATTATCGATTCCTTCCATATATAATGGTAAAAATCCTGGCACAGACCAGGCTTTGGTTATCCCCAGAGCGGATTTGTTTTGTTGGAAGTTCATTTAATTATTGAAATTACAAATATCAAAATCCAAATATCAAACAATTTCCAATGACCAAAATTCGAAAATCCAAACAATGTCTCGCCCTGGAAGGTTTTGGTCATTGAATATTGGAATTTGTGATTTATTTGGTATTTGGTGCTTGGAATTTGTGATTTTAGACACAAAACTCCAAGGTAGAGCCATCTATCTCTGTCCTGGACCAGAGGGCCAGGTTTTTAATGTAAAAATAAAAATATTAGGTTTCTATATCGTATGACTATTGCTTTTGCATTTGGCGTTACAAAGGGGCTAACGGCAGGCGAACCTTGAACGTACTTCCTTTGCCGGGCTCGCTTACCACTTCTATGGTCCCGTTGTGCCGGGTAATGATGCCATATACCACCGACAAACCCAGGCCCACACCTTTTCCCTCCGCTTTGGTTGTAATAAAAGGATCAAAAATTTTTTCCTTGTCTTCCTCGGTAATACCGCAACCCGTATCGGAAACCATGACGTCTAAGAATTTCTCAGACCCTGCTTTTCTGTTGGCCTTTACCGTCAGGGTGCCGCTATCAAGCATAGCGTCTGAAGCATTGTACATAAGATTTAATAGAGCCTGTTGAATCTGTTGAAAATCGCATTGAACTTTGGGTAGATTCGGCTCAATGCTTTTTCTAAGCTGTATTCCTTTAATTTCCAAATCATGGGCAATAAGAAAAAGAGTTCTGTCAATAATGTCTGTAATGCTGCTGCTCTTAATCGTGATTTTAGACTGGCGGGAAAAGGCCAAAAGATTTTTTACGATTTCTCCGCACCTGGCGGTTTCCGATTCCATGGTGGCCAAATATCGGGAAATGTCCTCAAGTCTTTCACGAGAAAATCTATTCAGGTCTATAAGCTTAATCATCAACCGAATATAGGTCAAAACTGCAGCCAACGGATTGTTTATCTCATGAGCAATGGTAGCGGCCAATTTCCCCAAGGAGGCCAGTTTTTCTGTCTGCACAATCTGTTCCTGGGCATCTTTGAGGTCCTCATAGGCCTGCTTTATATTTTCATATAGATTTGCATTATCTACGGCAACACCGATCTGATTGCCGATAGCGGTCAAAAATTCAATATATTCGGCTGCAAGCTCAACCGGGTAATGGCTGCTGACGCACATCACCCCTATCAACTGCCCTTTGTTTGACAGCGGTATATAAGCGGTGGTATGCAGGCCCTCTTCGATCATGAAATCCACATAGGGGTCTCGGGATCGCAAATAATTGTCCACCAACCGTGTTTCACCGTCAAGTATGGTCTGACCCAAAAGTCCGTCTCCGGGGTTACGAGTTTTAATAAAAGGCTTGGCTATTAATTTAGTTGAAAGCCCTTTGTGCGCCACCAGGTTGAGGATTTGTTTTTTATCGTTCATCAAATAAATCCTGACGCTGTCAGACTCTAAAACCTCAAGGGTTTTATCAATAGCGCTGCTGAGTATCTCATCAAGATTCAAACTGCTGCTGACGGTTTTAGAAATGGAATTTAAAATATTTAACCGGATATTCCGCTTCTTGATTTGCTGTTGCGAGATTTTTCTCTTGGTAATGTCTCTTATAATCAGCACATAGCCGGCAATGTTCCCGGATACATCCACCGTTACATTGGATGTAATCAGCGCATAAAATCCTGAATTATTTTTACCCACAAGACGGGTCTCAAACTCCACAACAAAACCCTCCTGGGAGACTTTTTTCTGGAGCTCAATAAAATCCTGTTTCTCAACAAAGAGCTTGGCAGTAGATTCCAGTGCCAAAACTTCTTTTTGGGTCTTATACCCCAGTATATGAACCCCTGCCTGGTTAACCTCAACGATCCTTCCGTTAGGATTGGTAAGAATGATGGCATCTCGAGAGCGCTCAAATATGGTTCGATACTTCTCTTCGGATTTTTGTAAATTTTCCAGACGATTGGCCAGCATCTCATCCAGGTTGCCTACCAATTTGTCAATATTTTCGTGAAGGTGCTGCCTTTCCGTGATGTCCGTAGCTCTTTCCAGCACATAAACGATCTCACCACGTTCGTTCTTGACCGGAATCGCTTTAACCAGCATAGTGGCAACTCTGCCGTCCTTCATGGTTACATTTTCTACATTCCAGTGTCCCCAGCCATCCCGGTAGGTTTTTTCTACCAGGCACTCTTCACATTTCTCATTTCTGTTTTTCCATACCTTGTAACAGAAATCATTGGGTTGCATACCGAATTCATTTTTGAACAGCTCGTTGGCCATTATGATCTGATAGTTTCGATTGATAGCGACCACATAATCCGTAGCACTCTCGATAAGTGTTTTATAATATTTATGTTCTTTTAAAAATTCTTGAGTTTTCATAAGGCATTAATAATATAAGCGCTGATAAGCGTTGACGGCTTCGTAAAAAGTCCAACTTCTGCGTTGTGCTGCATTTCGCAATCATTCAACGTACTATAAGTACTCATCATGATTACAAAATTTGCACGCCTTTTTATCCCGAGAGATTTATTCGGGGGAATTTGAACTTTTTACGAAACCGTCTAAATCGGACTTTTTACGAATTCATCAAAGTTTAATGAAAAAATATTCGGAAACCGGAAATACCTATAAAATTTAATGATTTTTTTTAAAATACAATATTGCAAAAGCATTTTCAATTCAATTCATGAAAATCAAGCCCCATTTGTTCGGCAGCGGCCAGATTTCTTGCAGGCAAAATCACGGATATGACCTCACTGAGGCTGTGGGCCGCAGTTGCCCCGCAACATGACCAGTCTTCTATTTCAACCAGATCAATACCCAGATCTTTGAAGACCGCGTAAATGGACTCGCAATAATCGTTGGCCATTCCTTCCAGGGAACACCCCGGATAAAAAGATAATTTCATTAAACGATCTCTCCGCGAGTCTGAGAATAAGCTTTTTGAATTTCCTTGACGGCCTTGGACTTTGGCGCGGATAATTTTAGCCTTCCTTTGCGCAATAACGTCATCGCCAACTGAAATTCTTCTTTTAAAGTTCCGTCTCTTATCTTGGCATGCAGAATATCCGGATCTAAAATGCTATGCAATGTCAATGAAAATTATTATCCAAGTTGAGCGATTTTTGGGCGAGGATGGAAATGATCAGTAAGAGTTGCGATATCAACGGAGAGAGGTCTTTTGTTTTACTCTCAGCAACCCCGGGCTATTATGCAGATACATTAAGGGTGAAACATATCCCGCATCCATGAAATAACGTTCAAGGTCATCAAAAAGCACCGGCCGGTCCGGCCAGGTGTACAGCTTCTTGCGGTGTTTGAGTTGGTTCCAGGCATCTTCGGCCCATGGTTTTTCTCCAAATACTTGTTTTTGGGCCTGATCACATAGAAACATCTCACAGATAATGGGTTTAACCCGCCACATACAACCCTTATTTCCCAGATAAATACATTTAAAGCCGGTATTGGGTTTTTGAAGAACCGCCATCAAGGCGTTTATTTCTTCACTGTGAGAGACCAGTGCATTGATCACCATGTCCCCGAAAAAAGTAATAATGCCTTCTCGAGAGCAGCAGGCACTGAGGTTGTTCCGGTAGCATTTTTCGGTGCATAGATCGCTAAAATGCCCGGACAGAAAAATGTGGACCTCATCACGAAACAACAGATACTCGGAAATCTGCATTTCCAGCGCTTTTCTTTGAGCAACGGAAAGGGTTTCAAGGTGACGCTGTACCATGGCCAGCGATTCGGCCTGTTCTTTCTGGTATGAATTCATATAACATCTCATTAAATTATGGCTTCATTTTATCAAGGTCGATCGCAGCAATCATGGCTTTACGTTTAATGATT
>JAFDEW010000311.1 GCA_019310125.1 Deltaproteobacteria bacterium
AAAAACACCTAATTGAAAGGCGTGTGATCATGGTATACAGCCATGGAGAGCTTCTCGCCCGCACCAGGCTTCCTATCTCCATTGCAGAATTTATACTTTTTTTTATCATTATCTATCTTCTTGGTCTTGGCGGTGGGAAGTGCCGGTTGTGTCTGGGATCTTTGCTGTTGGTCTTCTGGCTTGTCCTGGTGAGCGGCAAGTTTTGGCCGGCGCCTAAATTTGAAATTCCCAAATCTTCTCTGTCCGTAAAAACCTTGGTCCGGGAAGATCCAACCCTTGCTAATTTTGTCTGGAATCCTGAATACCGCGTGCGTTTCTGGTGGCACCTGTTCCCGGTTAAAAAATATTTTTTGATTTATAACCGGATCCTTCGGGAAAAGATTTTAACACCGGCCGATTTCATGCAATCCAGCGCCCTTGGCAACCGGGATTTAACATGGGTTCATAGCCGTGGCTATATGGTGCGTCTTTATCTTTTAGCACTAACCCCCATGGGTTATATCAATGGTGAAAATCCCATCAGCTGGAATATTTTTAAAAAATTAAAGGTCGCGTGCGGAGGTACGTATCTGGCATGTAAAATCGCTCTTGAGAAAGGGATGGGGATGAACTTGTGTGGGGGGTTTCATCACGCCTTTGCCAGCCACGAGGAAGGTTTTTGCCATTTGAACGATATGGCGGTAGCGATTCGCAAACTTCAGGTGGAACGTTACATCGACCGGGCAATGGTTATTGATTGTGACGTGCACCAGGGTAACGGCACCGCTTCCATATTTCAAAAAGACGCTACGGTCTTCACTTTCAGTATCCACCAGGATGACATCTATCCCTATGCAAAAAAATACAGCAACTATGATATCGGTCTTCACGGGAATTTGCGGGTAGACGATGAGAAGTATCTGGAACAACTCAAGGTGCTGCCGGACCTGATAAAAAAGCATCGCCCCGACCTTGTGATTTATCTGGCCGGAGCGGATCCATTTAAGAAAGACCGTCTGGGCGGTTTTTTCCTTACCAAACAAGGTTTGATGGATCGTGATGTCTACGTGCTGGGGCTGTGTGCCAAGTTGTCAATCCCGGTAGCGATTGTTCTGGGAGGTGGCTACGCTCCGGATATCGACGATACGGTGGAGATTCATTTGAACACCGTTCGAGTAGTAAATCGCTTGCTTAAAGAGATGCATTCTCCTAATAAACCCTAACGTTGCATAAACAACATGGCCTAAAATTAACCCTATTCTTTGAATTCACTAAGGGTTGGAAATCCAAATGCGAAGTAATTATATAATTTATATTATAATATCATAGTGTTATTCGCTTTTCGCCAGGTTGTTTATACAACGTTAGGGTCAATATGTCCGGGGCCTCCGCATTCGAAGGCTGATAATCAATGATTAAGGTTGAACCCAGTCCTTTAAATTAAATGCACCCTGACTCCAACTGGTAAAAAGGCTTCAGGAAGTTATTTACTTGATTATGGACGTCCCTGAAGTCACGGTGGCGAGCACCGGTATGGGTAATGATTTGCTGTCAATGATTATCATCGGATCTTTTTGTTGATATGAAAGTACGGCACCTGACATATTGGCGGCCTTTATAAATCTATTTGTCGAGTTATTTACTTATTTATGGACATCCCGCAGATTCCATTCACGATTATTCTCCTTGGATAAGTCGGGTCGTCGGGGCTAGGCTTGCGTTACTTTCTCCAACAGCTTCCGATAATAGACATAGTTCTCAAAGGGAACATCCGCTCTTACGCGCCCGTCTGCCATGGGTATGTAACCGCCGCCGGCCAGCAAGGGCGGTACCTTTTCCTCAACTTCACGGCGGATCGCCTCCTTGTCGCGCCTTAAAGCGTCAAGATCGATGCCTCCGATCAGGCGCAACTCGGGACCGAACTCGCGGCGAAGATTGCGATAGTCCATGGCCTCAATGTTGACCTCGCAAGCCCAAAGACAATTGAAGCCCCATTTGAGAATGCTTGGGATCAATATCCGGGCATTGGCAAAGGTGCGCAGGATAATTGTTTCGATTCCATACCGGTTCAGCACGTCAAGGACCGGTTGATAGCTTGTCAGAACGAACTCCTCATACATCTGAGGGGACAGCAGGGGGCGATCGTTTCCGCCGATGGGCTCGGAGAAAACGGCGGCATCGACTTCAACCTCGACCAGAACCCTTTCCGCCATTCGGGCCGCAAACTCCCCTTGGATAGCCAAAGCCTCACGCATGAATTCCGGGTCTTTTATGAGGAGGCGAATCACCTCTGAAAACCGATCCCAGCCATACACGCCCATTGACAAGAAAAAGCCGCGGTGCACCCGTAGCATGAGCATGTGGTCGCGGGATCGCCAGTTGCGGACTCGCTGGGACCATTTCAAAGGCAATCGGCGGGAATCATCCGGGTCTAAACTTTTCCTCAACACATCCAGTTCATTCCGGGAAGCGGGCCATTTCTTTAGCTCGGGGCGGGGTTCCAGATCCGTTTCTATTTCTTCGCGCCGATCCGTAGAGAACATCTCAGAGAGTTCCGCCTTTTTGGTCAGACCCTGTTTACGCCAGGCTTTGATAACATCTTTTCGAATGCCCTCTTCAAAATAGGGGACGCGGTCGGTCTTTTCGTACCGCATGGTTTTTAAAAAGCGTTGGCGACTCGTCATGTGCATAGTAATCTATAATGTATTTTAGGGGTTAGATTTCTCTATACAGTTAATCCCGCCTGGAATTGGTTTCAAAACCTCCAATCGGGTTTAAGGTCAAGGCGGACTGAGGCAGCCAACCGCAGGAATATATGGAATATTTCGAGGATTGGCCGTCTCAGTCCAACACAGAGATTGAGCCCGAGGGCAGGTTTCGAAACCAATTCTATGCAGATATCAAGCTACGGACCATAGAAACAGCACCGGCGGCATCCGGGCTGTACCCATCGGCTCCGATTTCAGCGGCAAAAGATGCGGTCACCGGCGCGCCGCCGACCAGGGTCTTGAAGCTGCCCCCGCCCTTGGTCCTGACATCGGCAACAACCGCTTCCATCTCCGCCAAGGTCGTGCTCAGCAGGGCGGAGATGGCAACAATATGCGCCTGATATTTTTTAGCAGAAGCCAGGAACTTACTCTTACTGACGTCCACACCCAAATCTATGACGCTATATCCGGCACACTCCAGCATCATGGCCACCATGTTCTTGCCGATGTCGTGAACGTCGCCCTTGACAGTGCCTATGATGATGGTGCCTTTCGCCTTGATGTCGGACCTTGCCAGATGTGGCCTGAGAACTTCAAGGCCGGCGCGCATGGCCTCGGCGGCCATGAGCATCTCAGGTACAAAAAAAACGCCCGCACTAAATTGCCTGCCGACCTCATCCATAGCCGCAATTAGGGCTTGGTCGAGGATTTTAAGTGCGTCCTCGCCCAGATCCAGATGGGCTCGTACCAGTTGGGCGGTCTTTTCCTGATCGAAATCAAGGACCGCGTCGATTATGGCTTTGGCTTCCATGAATACCGTAATATTGGGTTAGAGTCACTCATCCTTGCTGATATCCCTTTGCTTTTCCTCCTTCTTTCTTTTTCCAGTCTATACCATTCTCTTATTTTTTTTAATCCATCTTGTCCGAGTACATCGTCACGATCAAAATAAAAAGTGATTACATTACCAAGATAATCAATCAAACTCTCCCAACGTTCAAAATAAATATAAGAAAGCCGCCGAA
>JAFDEW010000312.1 GCA_019310125.1 Deltaproteobacteria bacterium
TCAGGTTCAAATCCGGACAGACGAATAAGATCGCGAGCAATGTCGTCAATTTTGATTGATGTGCCCATATCCAATAAAAATATTTCCCCACCTTTGCCCATGGAGCCTGACTGAAGAATAAGCTGACAGGACTCCGGAATTGTCATGAAGTATCGTGTTACCTCGGGATGTGTGACTGTAACCGGACCGCCATTTTTGATCTGTTTTTTAAAAAGCGGAACCACACTGCCGACACTTCCAACCACATTGCCGAAGCGCACGATCATAAACCGCGTATGTGAAAGACCGCAACCATTTTGGCTTTGTACTATCATCTCAGCCACCCGCTTGGAAGTACCCATTACATTGGCCGGTCGCACGGCTTTGTCGGTGGAAACAAAAACAAAGCGTTCAACATTATACTTATTTGTAACTTCAACGACATTTGTTGTTCCCCTGATATTATTTTCTATGGCCTTCCATGGTTGAAGTTCCAACATAGGGACATGTTTATATGCAGCAGCATGGAAAACCGTCTGAGGTCTGTGAGCTTTAAATGTCTTTTCAAGCTGTTTTTTATCCTGTACATCTGCAAGCAATGCAATAAGTTGTATTTTACTAAAATTCTGTTTGAGCTCTAACTCAATTTCATATAAAGGGCTTTCCGCCCTTTCATATAAAATTAAACTCTTAGGCCCAAAACGGCAGATTTGTCTGCAAAGCTCGGATCCAATGGAACCGCCGGCACCGGTTACCAACACGCACTCTTCATTGAGGTAAGCCCCAATGCTTTCTTTGTCCAGGTTAATCAGTTCTCGGCCCAGCAGATCCCTATAGTCCACTTCTCTTATGGCATTAACCGTTATCTTGCCGTTTATAAGTTCACCCATACCAGGTATGGTCTTGAATTTGATTTTACTTTCTTTGCAGTATGCCACAATACTACGCATCTGTTGGGAGTTTACCGACGGAATAGCAATCAGCGCCTCATCAGCGCTTGTTTTTTTAATTACATTTCTAATATCACTAATATAACCCAGCACCGGAATACCATGAATCTTCCTTCCAAGTTTGGCGGAATCATCATCAAGAAACCCCACCACATTGTATTGAAGCCGAGCATTGTCATGTATTTCTCTATAGATCTTTTCACCACAATTACCGGCACCGATAATGAGAAGTCTTTTGTTGTCAGTCCGTTTTCTATTAAAAATATTCAAAGTTTTCCACATGGACGTTATTTTAAGCCTGTCCTCACTGGAATATTCAAAATAGAGGCGGATAAATAAACGATATCCGGATATAAGTAAAATCGTGAAACACCAGTCAGTTATAAAAACTGAACGGGAAAACCCTTCGAATCTGGTTCTTAATAGAATAAAGCTGATAATAACGAGAGTGCTTAAACTGGAGGCCTTGATGATATTAAACAGGTCAACAATGCTTGTATAGCGCCACATGCCGCGATAGAGGTCGAAGAAATAAAAGATGATTAGTTTGATTATCACAACAATGGGCAGTGCTCGATAGAATAATGACCAATGTTGATACGGGATGTCGAAATCAAATCGTATCAGGTGGGCAGCATAAAAAGAACCTGACAATAGGAGTATATCCATCCCCAAAATTACAAAAAAGTTTTTATAAAATAGTTTAAATTTCATTAACAGATTCTTTTCGATTTATACAATCGCTTCTCGATTCTATATAACGTCCGCCTTCGGCGGGCTCAAAAAAAGAGATTCCCATATATTGGTCTTTATATTCTTTGTAGCAGTCTCTTGCGAGACACACAAGAGACTTCGATAAAGCAATTAAAATAATCGGAGTAACATATTGACATTGAACACATATATGTTATATTATAATTGTTCTGGCAACAACTAAGACAATAAAAGGAGAATATTTATGGGACAGTTAACGATTTATATAGATAACGACATCGAAAAAAAGGTGAACAGCATGGTAAAAAAAAGTGGGATGTCCAAAAGCAAATGGGTCGCTGAATTAATTCGGGACAAAACCGCCAACTCATGGCCGGATAGCGTGATTCAGTTGGCCGGTGCCTGGAAGGATATACCGACGGCAGAAGATATCAGGAAAAACATGGGTCGCGATGCAGACAGGGAGAAAATTTAATGTACGTTTTGGATACAAACACTCTGATCTATTTTTTTAAAGGGATGGGGAACGTTTCAAGACATCTGCTGAAAGTACCGCCAAGGGATATTTCTGTTCCGACAATTGTGCTGTTTGAATTAGAAGTCGGGATCGCTAAATCAACATCACCGGCAAAACGACAAAAACAACTGCAGGATTTAATTAATGCTGTCAATATATCCCCTTTCGGCTACAAGGAGGCAAAATATGCTTCGACAATCCGGGTAAAGCTTGAGCAAAAGGGCTTGGTGATCGGACCTTATGATATTCTCATTGCTGCAGTGGCTTTATCTATAAAAGGCACTCTGGTTACACACAACACAGGCGAATTTGAAAGGGTGGATGGTTTAGGGCTTATAGACTGGTATTAATCGAAATGCCTAAAAGGGATTATTTATCTTTTCGACCCATTTTTTTTACGAACGAAAAATGATACCATCATGAAAAAACCAAAATAAAATACAAGTGCCGAAATGACTGCCATATAGCCAATATCTTTTATCAAAAGGATGCTTATTCCTATTAACAATTGAGGGAAACCATACCCTACAGAAACCTTCCAGTGTGGTATTTGATATTCGTTTGCCAAAAGTAGAATTATTTGTCTCAAATGATGACCACTTCAAAGGGGCTATTCCCCGAAATTTAATGCTATCATTTAACCTCTGACCTCTGTCTTACGACGTCCGTCTTCCTATCTCTTTTTCCCCTTCCCCATCTCTCATAATTAATCTTCGGATTTGTTTTGATTTGTCTTAAATCTGCGTTAACCTGCCCGCTCGTGCCCCAGGCCGCCTCGCCTTGCCCGTCCGCCATCGGCTGCGCCTCAGGCGAATGCCGGGCGCGGGCTTGGCGGGCGAGCTCGCAGTGGCAGGCGGGTCTGCGCCTGCCCCGCCTGCATATCAGCTCAACATCTTATCACTATTTTTAAAAGGGTTCTCAATTAGAACACCTTCAATTATCTGACCATGGTTCAAATCTTCAGTGAGAATTTTATCGGCTTTTGCATTAAAAGCAGCAGCAATGATTAAAGAATCCCAAAATGATAAATGGTGCCTTTCTTCAACCTCGGAAGCAAATAATACTGTTTTGATTCCGTTCAACTCAACATGCCAGACCAGATAACTCTCAATAATTCCTCTTGCCCTTGATTTTGACAAAGGATTTAAAATCTTGCGTGTAACATTCACGTAAAATTCCTGCAATACTTGAGTACTGATAATTCCCATTCTATTTTCCCACAAATTTCGCATAAGGTCAGCAGAGATTTCATTTTTATCGCCTGCATCCAGGTCATGTGCGTATATCAAAATATTAGTATCTATAAAGATTTTTCCTTTCATGAAGCTCCTCTCTTGAAACCGTAATTTTTCCACCCAAATGAAATCCCTGGTTGATATTGATTAAAGCCTTTCGTTTAAATAAATCATATTCTTCAGAATCATCTATAATTTTTTGTAATTCCTGGCTAAGCATTCCGCTGATAGATGTTTGCTTTTGAGCAGCTAATATTTTTGCTTTTCTGATTAGATCTTTGTTAATGCTCAATGTA
>JAFDEW010000313.1 GCA_019310125.1 Deltaproteobacteria bacterium
CGGGTTCATGTCCAGTTCCACAATCTCCGGAAAATCAACAACCAGTTGTGATAGACGCAGAATCATCTCCTCTATTAATTCCATATCGGCGGGCGGGCGGTTGCGATATCCCTTAAGAAGGGTGTATATCTTGGTGTTTTCCATTAACCGTCGGGCAAGCGAAACATTGAGCGGCGGCAGACCGATGGCCCGGTCTTGGAGTGCTTCGGTAAAAATCCCCCCCATGCCGAACAAGATCACCGGTCCGAAGTTTTCATCCTGTTTGCTTCCCATAAGAATTTCATAATCCGGCTGCCGGATCATGGATTGCAGCATCACCCCCTGGATATCGGCTCTTGGGCATCGTATGCTTTAGCGTTTGCAACAATTTCATCATATGCCTTGCGGACATCCGCTTCGGTGCGTAGATCCAGCCGTATTCCATGGGCGTCGGTTTTGTGCAGGATATCCGGAGAAAGGATTTTCATGACCAGAGGATATCCGATCTGTCCGGCCAATTGAACCGCTTCTTGGGCGGAAACAGCTACCTGCGTGGGAATGACCGGCAGGCCGTAAGCCGCCAGCAGAGCCTTGGATTCAAGTTCGGTCATAACCGGCTTGCTTTTAGAAAGCGCCGTATCAATGAGCTTTCGGGCTTGACGGCGGTCAAAATCAATCGATCGGGGCAGCTTCGGAGGAATTTCCTGGAGTATCTTAAGGTTGCGGGAATAATCAACCATGTATAGAAAGGCCCGAATGGCATCTTCCGGTGTGTCGTAGGTGGGAATTCCGGCTTGATTCAGAATTTCTTTGCCTTTGGCCACATCCACGCCACCCATCCAGGCAGTAAACAGAGGGTATTGTTTCTTTTGAAAGCTCGACGCCAGCATTTGGGCAACTGCCGTGGGATCGGTCATGGCCTGTGGAGAAAGGATCACAAGGACACCGTCGAATTCTTTGGCTCCAACACAGATTTCTACGGCGGCGGCAAAGCGCTCGGGGGACGCATCTCCTAATATGTCGATGGGGTTGGACCGGCTCCAGAGGGGCGGTAATACGCCATCCAGCTTTGCAAGGGTTTCCGGTTTCGGCTCAGCGGGTTCCGAACCGTAGCGGCTCAGGACATCGGCCGCCATAACCCCGGGCCCGCCGGCATTGGTGATTACCGCCAGCCTGGCTCCGGTGGGACGCGGCTGTCTGGCCATCAATTCGGCGCAGTCGAAAAGCTCTCCGATGGTGTCTACCCGTACGATGCCGGCACGCATGAAGGCCGCATCGTAGACATTGTCTTCCCCTGCCATTGCCCCGGTGTGAGACGCCGCCGCCTTGGTTCCGGCCGGACTGCGTCCGGACTTGAGCACGATGATCGGTTTTGAGCGGGACACGGCCCGGGCCGCGCTCATGAATTTACGCACATGGGTCAGGCTCTCTATGTAAAGTAAAATGCTGCTTACCTGGGGATCGGCACCCAAAAAGTCGATCAAATCGCCGAAATCCACATCCACCATGGAACCGATACTCACAAAATGGCTGAAACCGAAACCTTCCTGCATGGATAGATCGAGGATTGCAGAGCAAATCGCACCACTCTGAGAGATAAACGCCAGGTTTCCCTTGTAGGGCATATGGGCGGCAAAGCTGGCGTTTATATTCCGCTGTGGACAGATGATCCCTAAGCAGTTGGGGCCGATAATTCGAAGACCGCCCTCACGGGCATATCTTCCAATTTGCGCTTCTATTTCCTGACCTTTGGTACCGGCTTCCTTTCCGCCGGCAGAAAGGATGATGGCACCTTTCACACCCTTTTGCACGCATTCTTTAACAATAGACGGCACCGTTTCAATGGGGGTGGCGATAACGGCAAGGTCAATGCTATGCTCGGCTTTTAGTATCGAAGGAAGCGTCTTGAGGCCATGGATGGTTCTGCGCCGAGGATTCACCGGAAACAACTCTCCCTCGAAACCGCTCTGGATCAGGTTTAACATGAGGGTGCTGCCGACGCTGTCCGCCTTTTCACTGGCACCGATCACCGCGATCGCACCGGGATTGAAAATTCGGTCTATGTTGTAAATACCCATGACAACCTCCTTAAAAAATGGCTAAAAAGAAAAATTGAAAATGTTTCATAAATGCGATATTAAAGAATAACCTAGATTGAGCGATTTTCAAGTTTGCCGCAGATAAGCAAGTTGAGTGTAGCGAAATCCCGCCCTGCGGGGGAAGATGGTGTTTCGCTATAGTCATCTATGCGGAACGGCATCTGACGCAGTAGATGCGGTGAAATTGGAAATCCCGTAGGGTTTCAAATTATTGAAATTCAAAATGTCAGAATACCCTAAATTTATTGTTAAATTAACCATTTCAAAAATTTGAAACGCTCAGCTTAGGAATAAGTTCCCGTATAACCCATCCCATCCATGACCATGAAGTTGAAGAATAGCTTGATCAAAAGATTTTAAGTTAGTGCTTCTTTACTTTAATTAATATGTTATAAACTTTCAATAGTGTTTTGTATTATGCATAGAAGTGGTTTCAAAGCGGCTTTTCTCCATAAAGAAAACAAACTGTTGAAGGAAATAACGACGCTGAGCTTGTCAAATGGATTGGAAAATTTGAGGCGGACAAAAATGAGGCTGCGTTAAATTTTTGGTATGAAATCCACAAAGGTATCCATGAATCGCTGAAAGAATATTAAAAGGAGGGCGTATGAAAGTGATTGATGACAAAGGATGGAGTCCTTACTTGGCTGGAGCTTTAGCCGGAATTGTAATGATTCTGTCGGTCTGGATCGCCGGCAAATATTTCGGAGCATCAACGACTTTTGTCCGATCGGCCGGTATGATCGAAAAGATTTTCAGTGCCGAACGCGTAGAAAAAATGGACTATTTTATCCAAAAAGTTCCTAAATTCGAATGGCAGTGGATGTTCGTTTTCGGCATTTTTATGGGATCACTCATCTCATCAACAACATCTCGCAGTTTTAAATGCAAAGCCATACCGGATATGTGGGAAGATCGATTTGGTCCGGGTAAGATGAAAAGAGCCGTTGTCGCATTTATTGGCGGCATGGTCGCCATGTTCGGTGCGCGTTTGGCCGGTGGGTGACCCAGCGGACACGGACTGAGCGGTTCGGTTCAGTTAGCAGTCAGCGGATTTATCGCACTCATCTGTTTTTTTATCGGCGGCATAATCATGGCGCGGATTTTATATGGGGGAGGTAATCGGATATGAAAGTACTCGTATACGGTTTGATCACAGGCATTATGTTTGGCTTTTTGCTCCAGAAGGCAAGAGTTATCCGATATGATAAGCAATTGGGAGCGCTGCGGTTTATTGACATGACCATCGTAAAGTTTATGCTTTCAAGCGTTTTTGTCGGCATGATCGGGGTATATGTTCTTACAGATATGGGTTTGGCCAAACTTTCCGTTAAATCAACTATTTTAGGCGGAGTCATTCCCGGAGGAATAATATTTGGTTTCGGATGGGCATTGCTGGGGTACTGCCCGGGAACTTCCGCCGGCGCTGTCGGCGAAGGCCGATGGGACGGCATATGGGGCATTTTGGGAATGTTGGCCGGAGCCGCCGTGTATGCAGAAGCTTTCCCCTTTTTGAAGAAGACCGCATTAACATGGGGTGATTTCGGAAAGATTACCCTGCCGCAGGTTTTAGGAGTCAATCATTGGATAATTATTTTCATATTTATTATCGGAGGATCAGCGCTTTTCTACTGGTTTGAAAAAAAAGGGCTATAAAGTGGAAGCCTGCCCAACGTTCGAATATTATTTTAACAACAGGATCCCATGTGATGGGGTTCATCACATTTTTGGGAGTTGCTTTCTTATTCCAAAAGTATTTGCTATATTTAGTATGCATACAGCCAAATTCCGCTGCGGTAAAAAGCTGATATTGCTCAAAGCATGAGGTACACCGCTGCGGTAAAAAGCTGATATTGCTCAAAGCATGAGGTACAGGGAAGGAACTTCTATGCAGGCGGCAATCACCGCAGACATCCAATAAGGCAATGGGAAGGTGTCAGCAAATGGCATGGGAATGGAAAACCAGTGGTATAGAACGTCGTTCACTGCAACCGCCTTCATGAAAGCCGAAGCGACCATGCGGTATCCGGCGCACTTTCGGTAAGCCGAAGCACCGATTCGCTTTTCTAAGGCTGCGGGGCTGACGCTCTTATTTACTCTTTCAAAGGGTCCCGAGAGTCGGGACCCTTTGAAAATTGAGGGTTAGTGACCGCAGCCCGAAGAACAGTCACACCCGGAACCGCAGGACATGGGCGTCTGGGTCTGAGTGCTGCTGATGCCAACGACTTCGATTTCAAAGGTCAACGATTCGCCGGCCAGGGGGTGATTTAAATCAAAAGTCAATTTTTCATCATCCACATGAACGATTCGGGCGGGCACCTGTTGTCCTTCCGGATTGGCAAGACCGATGGTCATTCCCACCTCGGGGTTAATTCCAGGGGGTACTTCCGATCTGGGAAAGGATTGCGTTTGGTCTTCATCTCTTAGTCCGTAAGCGTCTTCCGGCGCGAGGGTAAACACCTTTTTTTCGTTCAAAGCCATCCCCATGAGTTCATTTTCAAATCCCTTGATCAACTGCCT
>JAFDEW010000314.1 GCA_019310125.1 Deltaproteobacteria bacterium
ATATCAACGGATCATCGTTTGCTTCGAATAATCCTCCGGAAAACAAATCCCCCATGCAGATCGAAACTCCGCCCGACCTTCAGCAAACGGCAGACATGAAAACCGTTGTCGAACCCGACCTTACTCAAACGCCTGTTGTGCCTGTCCATAACCAAAGCAAAAAGACAGATAAAACAATAAAGCAACTCCGCCTGGAAATTCTTAACACGGTGAATGAAGTGGATAAAGACGTGTTTTCCGTTCGAAGTAATCAGCATCGTCTTGTCTTTGTTCTGGGCGAACGAATAACTTTTAATGTCGGCGAGGCGAAATTGTTGAAATCATACCAAACCATTTTCACTCGGATCGCTAATTTCATCTCTTCAAAACAAGGGTATCAGGTTGTCGTCTCAGGACATACGGATAATACTCCCATTAGTACAGAAAAATATCCCTCTAACCTCTATCTGTCCTCAGCCCGTGCCATCACCGTCGCCAAATTCCTGATCGACAACGGGGTTTCTCCCCAGCGAGTTTCAATCCAAGGGCTCTCAGAATATCGCCCTTTGTTTGAAAATAACTCACTGAAAAACCGGGAGGCGAACCGTCGTGTGGAAATTGCGTTAATTAAAGAAAAGGAGGGAAAACAAAACCCAAATTATGTAACATCTCAATAAATTATGGGGCCGGCTCAATATCACCATTTAATACACCAGAACCTATTGAGATGTTACAATTATCAGATTATGTCGATAAGGCTTTTTATAGCCTCTTCTTGTACCTGGCTTTCTATTTTAAATTTTACGCCGATACCATCAGGGCTAACACGAACAATTTCCCCAGTGATCTTAAAAGGTTTCTGGTAATCCCGGGACATGAAAATCATTCGAACAATTTGACCCACTGAAAATTTATGAGAAGTTTTGATGAAGACACCACTAATGCTAACGTCTTGAATAAAATCTCGATAATATTGATCCCCTGCAGAGTAATCTATTATCGAAAAGAAATCTATTCTATTATACTTCCTTCGTTCTCTGTATTGTCGTTCTTTCAACTCTTTTGAAAGTGCAAGCATCTCCTCATCGGACATACGATTAACCATATCAAATATTGAAGCACGAATTTCGTTTCTATCAAGTCCATTATTTTCCATGGGACAAACCCTTTTTATCCAATTTATAAATTTGTTCTTCCATATAAATGTATTTTCCCTATTGCCTTCCCATGCTTTGTTCTATTTCGCTTCCCCTGTCATCTATCATCTATGCAAGCATAAGATATGAGGTTGGTTGTTTTGAAGGGGTTGCATTTAGGAAAATAATCTAATATTTCTAAAACATACAAAGTCACGACAAAACCATCTCTCTCGAAGTTGACAACAACATGAGGTTATTCTCCCTGGATAAAATTGTATCTGCTAATACTAAATAAAATTCTTTTTGATAAATCGGTTAATTTTATCAATTAAATTAATATATTATTTTCATAAATAAAATTGTTTCTGGGTTTAAGACGGATTCAACTCTGATGAACTCATAAAAAGTCCGATTTAGACGGTTTCGTAAAAAGTTCAAATTCAAGGCGTGCAAATTTTGTAATCATGAGGCGTACTTTTCGTACGTTGAATGATTGCGAAATGCAGCACAACGCTCTAATTTCTTTGCCGACTTGAATACTCTTACCCGCTTTAAATCGCTGATTTTAATATGATGCCATAATTTTTGAACCTTTGCAATATGTTGCCAGTGTATTTATGAACAGATAACATATTTTTAACTTAACCAAGGAGGATAGATCATGAATCATGTCAAACTGTTACTGGGTATCGTCTGCCTGTTCGCTTTTATTGCATGTGGACAGGGCGAGAAAGTTGAACAATCAACCAAAAGTGACGTCAAGCAACCTGTTGAAATGGTAAAAGAAAAGGCAGAAGGCGCTGCTGAGGCCACGACAGAGAAAACTGAAGCGGCTGTTGAGATGGGAAAAGAAAAAGCCGAAGGTGCTACTGAGGCTGCAACAGAAAAAACTGGAGCAGCTGTTGAGATGGGAAAAGAAAAGGCCGAAGGTGCTACTGAAATGATGAAAGAAAAATCAGAGTAAAGGAGTTGCTTAATATAAGCCCCTTTTAAAGGAAACACCGCCTTAATTGAAGGATTTGTTGTACAACGTGGTCAGTGAAAGGTAGTAAAATCATGTGGGTTATGAAGATGGGATTTGGCAGCATGCTTTTTTTCTCCCATCTTCATAACATCATGGATAACTAGTGCCTGAACGAAAAATAGAATTTTTCGTTGAACCTTTGACATCGCATCCGGACCCGGTTCCATATTTTATTGAGATGCTACGGTAGGTTAAGATATTCCTAATAATTTGCTATAAGTTTTTAACAGGTTTGTTACAAATGATACGATTTTTTCATTGGTTTCAAGAAACTGAATGCCAGTTCGAAACTTCCCCAAGTCGTCCGGTGCACAATAAATGGCCTTGCCTTTAATTCTCGTTAATTCATCTTCAATGTCGATGGTCATTAGCAAAATATCTTCCGATTCAATCGGGTTATGAGTTTCTATCTGAATTCCTCCCTGACATATATTTATGGCCTTTCCTCTCCCCTCTTTTGTTTGGTTCCCGCTATCATCTATACAAGTATATGATATAAGGTTATCTGTTTCAATTCTGGGATGTTTTCTTCTTTCTATTATCATTAAGTTTATATTCCTTCCTATTACAAAAATGCTCCATTCAACAGATTGTAAGGGTGCATTACCAGTTTGTTAATTGCTATCCAAGACTTTTTGGTTTCAGGTGTCAGCTAATTCGTTTCTTACTCCTGACACCTGACACCTGAAACCTGATTGTAAGGCTTTCGCTCAAAAAATGAATGAATTAATGGCTGAAAACCATTTTAACAAATCGGTAATGCTCCCGATTGTGATCGTCATGTCAATCATTCATGCCTGTCTCCATGCCTGAATTAGCATATGTCAGCATATTAATATCATTAACGATTTCGAATGTAAACTTTGAATTTTTCGAGCTTCATTTTTTTTAGAAAGCAGTTATAGAGCATTTCCAGTATAAAAACAATCTCTGTAGAGTAAGGTCTCAGGGTAAACCTATTCGATTCCCAATTCAGGGAGAGCGCTCCACGACGGCGTATATCTCTTTCCAACCGACTGAAACTTGCGATTAAGCACCCGTAAGCCCGAGCCGAGCCAGAGTTATTAAGATCAATTCGTCGCTAAATCATCCCATTGATTTTTTAAGTAATAATTTCATTCGGCTCGGGCGAACGCGTGCTAAAGCCCTTCAAACAGTCAGTCGGTTTCCAAGAGAAACACGCCAGTCGCTACGCTAAACCGAAATCAAATGTGTCTACCCTGAGCAAGGTCTCGATAAAGTTGATTTCACATCATCGTCTTTCCCCCGGCGACTCCATGCAGTTATTATTCAAAATTGATTGCATTCATTCAAGATATCAATAAAATAGTATCATTTACTTTGAGCAAATAATGATTAATATATAAAACAATAATTTTTCGTCAGGAACCAATTTTAGGGAGGAAAAAATTATGTATAACGAGGTTGTAATGGACCATTTCAGGAATCCTAGAAATGTAGGGGTTATCGAAAGTGCAGACGGCGTTGGTGAAGTTGGGAATCCCTTATGCGGGGATATGATGACCATCTATTTGAAAATTAAAGATGATCAGATAGAGGATATCAAATTTCAAACCTTTGGATGTGGATCGGCAATCGCAGTTTCCAGTATGCTAACGGAAATCGCCAAGGGAATAAGCATTGACCAGGCCAAACAGATTACCAACAAAGATGTTGCCAATGCCCTGGAGGGTTTGCCAAAAAATAAGCTGCATTGTTCTAATTTAGGCGCCGATGCTCTGCAATTGGCCATAAAAGATTATGAAAACCGAAAAGCGGGGAAACCCCGGGTAGAACTCAAACGCAAAGAAGAACACGAACATGTTCGGGGAGATCATTGTTACTGTCCTTACTGCGATGTAGAACTTGACGAAGGCACAGAATTCTGTGAGGCCTGTCAGCACAGTCTTGCCGAAGAACACTAATTCATATCTGAGAAAAGGTTATGACCATGCGAATTATCAATTTGGATCACATATCATCGAACCCGCTTCTGCCGGAAGTTAAAGAGGCAATGATCGCCGCCATCCGGGAGGATTACCACAATCCTTCCAGTCAGCATAAACGTGGCGAAACGGCCGCTGAAATATTGGAAAAGTCGCGTGAAACCGTGGCGGGTCTTATCAATGCATCTAACCCCAAAGAAGTGGTGTTTACCTCCGGAGGAACCGAGTCTGTAAATCATGCCGTCAAAGGAGCCGCGTTGGCCAACGCCAAAAAAGGTAAGCATATCATTACGTCAAACATCGAGCATAATGCGGTAATCCGCAGCATCCGACGACTCAAAGGACTCGGGTATACCGTTACCTCCCTGGATGTGGATGAATACGGGCGTGTCAATCCGGCGGATGTGGCCGATGCCATCACCGATGAAACCATACTGGTCAGCATCATGCACAGCAACAATGAAACCGGAACGATTCAACCTATTGAAGAAATTGCCAAAATTACTCGTCAGAAAAAAGTTATTTTTCATACGGACGCCGTGGATTCCGTAGGTGTGGTCCCCATTGATGTGCAGAACATGGGGGTGGATCTTTTGAGTTTTGCGTCTAACCCCTTTTATGGTCCCACAGGTGTTGGCGGGCTTTATGTTCGTCGGGGTACCATGGTTTGGCCGCTGATTGACGGTGGGGTTCAGGAAAACAACAAGCGTGGGGGAACCGAAAATCTGATCGGCATCATCGGAATGGCAGCGGCTGCCAAGATCGCCAAAAAAAAGTTGCCTGAATGGCTGGCACATTTGGAAAAGCTTAAATCCAAGCTGATCAACGATTTGCCCAAGCACATCGATGAGTACATCATCAATACGCCGCCGGAAAGCAGCTTACCGAATCTTCTGTCCGTATCCATTAAACATATCGAAGGTGAAAGCGTAATGCTGATGCTGGATGATGATGACATTGCGGTGTCCACGCGCTCAGCCTGTGCCACCGGATCTCTGAGAGCATCCCATGTTTTGATTTCCATCGGCCTTTCCCATGCAGACGCCCAGGGTACCCTGGTACTTACACTCGGCCAGGACTGTGGTGAAGACCTTGCGCGATATCTCGCCATTATACCAAAAAATCTCAAAAGGCTGAATTTATATTGACCTGAAAAGCCTGGCCTTTTGGGCCAGGTCAAAGATAGATGGCTCTGCCTTGGAGTTTTGTGCCTAAAATCACAAATTCCAAGCACCAATTTCCAAATAAATCTCAAAATCCAAATTGCAGATTCCAAACCAGTTCAACGCGCAGCGTGTTGTTATTTGCCTGCCCTGTTAAATAAATCATAGATTTAATGCGAAGCATTATTTAACAGGGTAAATGTTTTGGGATTTGTTATTTGGAATTTCAATAAGTCAATGAACTTCCAACAAACCAAATCCCCTCCGGGGTCATCCCGTTTGCAACACAATACCGGCGGGTAAAGATTCTCCGAAAATGTCGCTTTCCTCCTGTTTGGCCATGGGAACCACTTCTTTTAAGTATCTAATGTTCGGCCTCAACAGTTGCTCCCGATGGGGATCTTGGGTCATCCACGCCATAACCCGTTCCAAATGGGCGTGACCCAGATCCCGGCCACGATCGCCGGTTTTACGGGCCAGTTGGGCAATGGCGGCACCTATGGGTCTGGGGTTACGCCAGTTTATTGAAATCAGCGTTTCAATCCATGCAGCCGCTTCTTTGGCCGGTATCACTCGGTCCACGGACCCGTAAAGAAGCTCACGCGCGCCCATGCGCGACAGGGCCCAGAAATGATGGGGCCTGCTTTTTTTGAGCTTTATCTCCGCCAGCAGGGCGCGACCGCATTTGATCTTGTCTTTTGCCAGAAGATGTTCCATATTGGCCGCGGCCATCCAGATCTCCAGTCGTTGCTGGGGCGGCGCCTTTTTTCGAACGCCTTTACCGGGAAACAGTACCGGTGTCAGGTCCTGGAAGAATTGACGTTGCTGGCCGGGCTTCAGGCCACCGGCCACCCGCCGCCACATGATCCACCACTCACTTTGTACCTGTAGATGATTGGGGTGACACATTCCCTGAATGTAGATCTGCCAAATTTTTTTCATCCGTATTGGATCCAGTGAATCGGCAAAACCCGGACGCATACAAAATCCCAAAAAGTTCAGCCACCGGCTTTCAGACACGGCAGAACCGGTTCGAACGCTTTCAAGTTCAATAAGATCGTCGGCCATGCGGCGGATAAACGTCAGGGGCCATTGTTCCTTTGGTCTTTCCACGTGTTTTGAAATATCCCTGGCAAGAGATATCCGGAGCGTGTCTGAGGCCCCATCTGCAAACGCCTCCCGGACAAGTTCACGAACATCGTCCACAACCGAAGATTCAAAGACTTCCTGATCCGCTACCGTCGCGGGCACCGAAACCTTGCGAAGTTGAAATTGAAGGTGCCAGCGGTGGGTGCTTACCAGACTCCGGCACCAGAGCGCCAGGGCCCCCATCTCCGTATAGCTGGCCGCGATATGGATGGGAATGCGGGTTTGAGCCCCTTTTTTCCCATACTGAATTATGGTTTGAATGGGTGGCAACGGGGTGAGCGAGTCGTCTATGGCAACAAGGTCGCCGCACCGGTCCCCGCTTCGAAAACTGGAGCTGTACATGTCAAATGTAACCGGCCGGTTGGTCAACACTTCAAATTGACGGTCTTTCAATTCAATGTCGGTCCCCTCTTCCAAGCCGCGTTCCACAAGGCATATGGCCTGTTTCCCATTCTTTTGGTTGCGGGCCTCCTCGGGGTCGGCCACACCCAAATAAAACGCCCGGGGGCTTCCGCTGCCCACCCGAACCCCCTGGCCCATCTTGACCCTTCCGTAATAGGCCGCGCCCATTGCAACGGATAGATCGGGATCCGGGTTATCCAAAACCCTGGGAAGCGTATCATCCGGTTGCCCGAACCACTGCCGGATGGCGCCGCGAATCCGCTCCTGGATCACGACCGGCTTTAACGATCCGCCGTTAAAGAGAATAATGTCCGGTTCGGGCCGATCCTTTTGTAAAAATACATCCACGTCCGAGGAGTGCTGTTCCAAAAACCAGCAGAGGTGGCGCGTGATGGCCGGTTCCTGTTCATACGGCAGTCCAAATTCCGTTATGCCTTTGCGGTTGGCCCGTGGTTTTTTCTCGGAAGGATCCACAAGGGGGAAAAATCCGTTCAAAATGGTTTTGGTGACTTCCCTGTGCCCGAGGCTGGCCGTTAGTGTTCCGGCAATCAGTTGACCGCCTTCCCCCATGAGGGCGATTTTTTGGGAATCCGCTCTTCCGTCGAGAAGGGTTTCTTTGGCCTGGCGGCATTGGTGGCAGAGGGTTTTCCACCGGTCGCCGCTCAAGGAATGTTTGTTTTCAAAAAATTGCACTTCCAAGCGTCGTGCCAGTGCCAGATCCATGTTGTCCCCACCCAGAATCAGATGATCCCCCACGGCAATGCGCTCAAACCGAGGGCTGCCGTCCACTTCCCGCAAATAGATCAAGGTAAAGTCCGTGGTCCCGCCGCCAACATCGCAAATCAGGATGAGGTCGTTTGGTTCGACAAATCTGTTCCAGTCATGTTCATGGGTCATGAGCCAGCTGTAAAAGGCGGCCAATGGTTCTTCCAGTAGAATCACGTCGTCGCCCATACCGGCCAGGCCGGCCGCTTCAAGGGTCATCTCACGGGCCACCTCGTCAAAGGAAGCCGGTACGGTGATGATGACCATCTGGTATTCCAAAAAAGCCTCCTCATCGCTTTGTCTGCGATTCCAGGCACGGCGAATATGCCGTAAATAGGCGGCGGTGGCGTGAATGGGAGAAATTTTGCGAACCTCTTTGCTTGCGCCCCAGGGCAGTATAGGGGCTTTCCGATCCGCATTGGCATGACACAGCCAGCTTTTGGCCGACGACACCAGACGGGCGGGCACTTTGGCGCCGTGATCCCTGGCATAGGCTCCGGCAAAATTGTCGCCATGGCATCCCCACTCATGGACAAGGCTCTGTTTGGAGATATCATAATCGCCGGGGATATAGAGAAAAGAGGGCAACACCGGCAGCCGCGAGACCTCGCCCGGCCCGGTCAGTTGGGAAATGGGAAACAGCTGGATGCGCGCCCCCCCGCTGCCCTCGGCATGCAAATCCACATAGGATACCGCCGAATTGGTGGTACCGAGATCAATGCCGATAATATAGCGTTGGTCGTCAAGATCCAAGGGCTTGTTTCTCCCGTACATTGAATTCGAGCTTCCACCGGCGGCCGTCCGCCCGTGAAACACACCACAATTCCAGGACGCCCACCTCGGTCACTCGAATTTCCAAGGCAACCGGAATCACGCTGCCGTATTCACCATTCAGAGTAGTCTCGATGACGGCAATGGCTTGGATTTCCCCTTCCCAGTCTTCAACCACCGTGCCCAGTTCATGATCATGGCGCATGGAACTGAGAAAATCGAACGTGACGGGCTCACCCACCACCAGGGCAAACTCCTGGTTT
>JAFDEW010000315.1 GCA_019310125.1 Deltaproteobacteria bacterium
TGTTGGCATCATCATCAAATTCGACTTTTGCAAAATATCCTTTATATTCCATCATGATTTCACCCCCGATTCTATTAAGAATCTTCGCACAGACTTTACAGACCCTTTGTTTGTCACTCGCGTAGGATGGGGCCGGTGAAAAACGGCACGAACGTCATTAAGCGCCACCCGTACGCGTGATCCTTTGCCTTCGGTCACTTCAGCGTCAAGAGCAATAAATAATCCTTCAATATCATTCCATTTAATATCCGAACGCTCCGGCCTTTCAAATATTTTCTGTAACGTCTGACGTTGCTTTTTATTCATGACAATATAGTATCACATATTAGTATCATGTCAACAGGAAGGAAATGATGTCATGTGATTTAGCCACCCAACGCCGGAATTGAGCTGCGCCGCGAATATGCCTATGGATATTCAAGGCCTGCTAAATAAAGGATGAAGATAAGAATGTTTAAAATCGCGAGATATCAGGCGTCAGATCAAATGACTTGTTCTGCCTTAGAGGTCGAGTTGAGTAGCAATGGCTTTGCCGATGCCTTCCATCTCAGTGTAAGAAACCGACCCTGCTAAATTGATTAGACGCTTTTTGCTTACCGTAGTAATTTGATCTGCCATCGCTTTAGCCTTTTTACCACGAAACGTCACATATGATTCACTTGGGTAAAGTTTATCAATATTACTCGTTATGGGCACGACTTGAACTCTATTGAGGTAATGATTTGCAGCATCATTGCTTACGATGACGACTGGTCTTTGTTTACGGATTTCACCTCCGATGGAAGGATCCAAGTTAATCCACCATACTTCACCTCTCTTCATCATTCATGGCTCCAATCGTACCTTCGGCCCACTCAAGAGCTTCAGATTCCCTTATTTGATCTTCTGCCATCTCTTTATATGCAGCATACATATCTTTTTTTACAACATGCGGGCGAACTAAATCTTCAATAAAACGGCTGATTTTTCGTGGACCGATGACTGTTCGCAAACCTTCATAAACCTCTTCGTCTATGGTCACTGTGAGTTTCTTTTGCATTACGAGCACCTCCTTAAACTTACACGTGCAATAACACGTGTAACATGTGGGGTCAAGAGGTTAGAAATATTTTTATGAGGTAGAACATCCTGAACTTCACAGAAAATTGTTCAGTTGTGCATTGGTTATCGGGCAGATAACCACAATTCGTAGTTTGATGGAAATTCTAAGCTGTTGATATTATATTTAAATATATTATTATTCACAATACAAGATTTGACACCATTCACGGTCGTTCAAATAACTTGTTCGGTTTTTATTTCAACTCATATCCATATTTTTTAAACCATCTCACCACCTTTGAATATAAATCCAATATCGCTGGTGCCTTGATTGTATGTTCTTTCGGTGGCATAGGAGCAGCAAAAGGTAGTATGCCGTCAAACTTTAATATCATTTCAACTGGATTTTTACCTGTATCTTTGATCCTTATTGTCGATATATAATCCAAATAGTCACCAGATTTTGGGTGGTAGTATTTTGCAGTCAAAATTCTTTTTTCTTCGTATATTACGGATGCTTTTTTCATATTATTTTGGGACCGAACGCTACGCCTGACTAGCGGGCGCGGTTTTTAGCCCGTCTGTGTCCAGGCGAATGTTATCTGCTCAATTTATTTAATAAATTCCTTAATTCATAGATACTATATACTTCTTTTATGGCACTCATAGGAATACGATTTAATTCGTGGTTCAATTCCGCAAGATCGATATTGATCAGTCCACCCATTGCAGCAATTCGATATCTCAGTTGAAAGGCAAGATCGTTCATCGAACCCAATACGCTCCGATTATTTGTCTTTGCGATGATAATCTCGCGATGTTCATCAAGTACAATCTCGATTTGATTCTGTGGGAAGTTTTCCCAAAGAAGATTTTTAAATAAATTCTGTTCAAACACCTCTCGGAAATTTTCAAACTGGGGTTTCTTTAGTCCTGGTACAAGAAATGAATATAGCGTCGCATCATGTGTAAAAAGAATGCATTTTCTTCGATCGAATCGTAAAAGATTTGCGTGCCAACTGCCCACCTTATTAGAAAAAGTCTTCCCTTCCGATGGTTTGGCTTTTAATTCAGTGAGCAACTTTTTTGTGCAGCGGAGTATTGCCATGATTCATTTATATGTCACCGAACGCTAACTTTCCGACAGCGAGGGCCTCCAGGCCCTTGCTGTCGGGTAAAGTGACATTTTATCATAGGATCAGTTTAATTTTCTTGAAAAAAATTTCCAAGTTAACAAAAGCCAAACAGGCCCACCAATATAGAAAATAGCCATAAAAATTGTTTCTAGATAGTCTTGGAATCCAAATAAGATACAAAGAGATACAACGATGATTGTTAAAGCTATAAAACTACCGGGGCATGCAAAAAATATACGGACTTTTCTAAAACCAAATGACATTGCCTCATCATAAGACTTTATTATTTCAGATTCATCTTTAATGAGATCGACTGACTCTTTTCGCATCTTGGATTTCAGCATTCCTGTAATTAAAAAAAACGCTCCTAAAAGCAGAACTGAAATAAAAATGATTGTCAGGATATAATTGCTAATGGTTTTAGAGATACCATTATTTTCTGAAGTCGCCCCTATAATTAAAGAAACCCAAAATCCTATGATCATTAAAGCTGCAAAACATAGGCAAACAATTGTTATTCGATATTTGATTAAGGCTTGGATAACTTTACTGTTAGTTTTCATTTCATATTAAGATGATAACGCGGAGCTGATGTCACAATTTGCAATGTCGTTCTTGTCATCTCCTCTTAAGTGAGCGTGTTAGGTGTCTTGGCCACCTAACGGGCGCAAGATGAACCGCACAGAAAACTGTTCAGTTGTGCATTGGTTATCGGGCATATAACCACAATTCGCAGTTTGATGGAAATTCTAAGTGGTTGATATTATATTTAATAAATGGTTTTCGCGATTCAGGCTTTGACCCCATTCAGACAGCATTCAGTTCATCAAGGACTTCCAAAACAACCGTTGAAGTATAAGCAATGGCAGGACCTCCCGCCATCAGAATAGAGATTCCCGTTGCTTCCAGGATTTCTGCACGGGACATCCCCATTATAACAGCCGTCTTTACATGTGTTCGGATGCAAGGTTCGCAGCGCAGCGCCACTGAAACCGCTACCATCATCAGTCTCTTCGTTCTGGAACTCAATACGCCTTCTTTGATCGCTTCGTCACGCAGGACTCCGAAGGCGTCCACCACGTTGGGTATTTGCTCTTTTAACACGTTCATCCCCTCTACCAGAGTGTATTTCTTTCCCATGGATTCTCCTTCCTTCTCTCTTTGAAAATGATTTCTGAACTACCGGGCCGTCCAAATTATAAGCTTTTTTCATTCATTAGTGAATATCCATTTTCTGATGCTATCAACGTATTAAACTATTTTCACATAACGGCTTGTTCAGCAGTAGACAGGGCAATACGGACATTCAATCTGTCTCGGCCGTCAAGCCCTGGCTATCTGCTGAAACAAATTGTTGAACGAAGCCGCTACGCGGCGGAAAAAATCTCAAAATAGTGTATACTCCCTTTATCTGTCCAATTCCGGGCATTTATAAAAAAGGAGTATACATTATGAAGCTTACAGA
>JAFDEW010000053.1 GCA_019310125.1 Deltaproteobacteria bacterium
ATCAATTTGAACTGATTTTACGAAAAAAAATAGACCAGATTGGTTCCGAAATCGTGGGCGTGACATTTTTGCCGGATGATCCTTTCAATCTTCTCCCCGGCCAATATTCTGGGTAAAATGAGATCCAGAATTGTAATTTGGTGATAAAGCCCACAGGCTGGGACACCCAGGATGGGCACATCATCAATATAAGCAATTAAAAACATGGCACCGGGCAGAATCGGAGCTCCGTAACAGTCTGTTTTCGCGCCGGTCATTTGAATTCCCTTCCGGGTCACATCATCCGGGTCAACGGACATTCCGCCGGTTGTCAGGATCAAATCAGCACCAATTGACACTAATTTTTTAATTTCGTTGGCTATTATTGAAGGATCATCCGGCAAAAATGTCACGCCCACGATTTCGGAACCAATCTGGTCTATTTTTTTTCGTAAAATCAGTTCAAATTGATCTTCAATCAGACGGGCAAACACTTCATTTCCCGTGATGACAATTCCTGTTCTTGCTTTTCTTAACGGTTTAACCACGGCAATTCCACCGTGATTGCGAGCAATGCCGACCGCCTCTAGAACGACGTCCGTTTTCAAAGCCAAAGGAATAGCCCTTGTCCCCGCCACAATGTCGCCCTCGTTTACAAGCGTATTTGTGTGCCTCGAAGCACACATGATATCGCCGAGCAAGTTGATTTCTGTCAAAGCATCTACGTCCACTTTGAGCAGACCGTCTCTTTCGGCAAACATATTCAACTTACCTTCTTTTGGCTCACCATGCCAGCTAACGCCCGGACCACAGAATGCTTGAGCCATGGCCATGGCGGCATCGTTTTCGTGCAGATACCCTTCATCGAGATCTAAAGTGTATACATGTCTTTTCCCGATCCGCTGGAAATGACCAATATCCCCTGGTCGGATTTTATGCCCTTTCTTGAAAGCCCTGCCCTTGAATTCACCTTTACGGATCTCAGTGACATCATGGGCCATAAACAACCCTATTGCGTCTTCGATTTTCACCGTTTTGAACATCTTATTTTCTCTTTCCGTTTCCAAAGACTATTGATGAACACGTTTTTTTTTGATTGGTGATCAATTTATAGTATCCGTTACCTTGACAGGAACTGCAATTATTCCCCTGGTCCGCCGCATATGCTTCGTTGCAAATCGGACATATTACGGTCTTGCCTTTTTTCTCGCGCTGATAATATTGGGTAACATAGATTGCATCCCACGATAGGACAGATCGGCCGGCTGACAAAATGATGTTCAGTAAAATGTCCAGGGGCAGTTCTTTTTTGGGGATTAACCGCATGTACCATTTGTAAAGATTGGGAAACTGTTTGGCTTTTTCCAGGTCGAACCACACTCGGCAGCCGTGTCTTTTTCTGCGATCATACAGACTCAGAGCGAACTTGTCCCAATCAAGTATTTTCATCCAGCCATTTCCAATCGTACAGGGTGTGAACACTTGAATCGCATCCGGCAGACAATATCGGGTCTCGACGATCGCGTCTGCCTCCACATCCGCGCCTATTTTTTCTTGGGCCAGATCCACCATAAAAAGACCTAAAACCAGCCCCGGAGCCTTGAATCCGTGAAATTCTTCGATCCTGCGGAGACACTCGGATAAAGGCCGACCACAAATCTGACTTTCCATTATTGAAATACTCATAGTCACCTGAATTAGATTTCGCGATTTTTCGAGTTTAAAAAGATATGCTTATTTTTCAATTTTTGGGCGAGCATATCGTTTGAGTAACCTAAATAAGATCAGTGCCAGGATCGTTAAACCCAAGAACACCGAAAACCCTTGAGAGTAGCCGGCAGCACCGTTGATCTTGACAAAAAGTCCCATGATCGGCGGTATGGCAAAACCGCCAAACGCTCCCAGCCCGCCAATAATGCCGGCTGCACCTCCAACCGCCTTAGGACTGTATTTGGGAACCAGTTTGAATACAGCTGCATTGGCAAATCCCATGCCCAATGCCAAAATCATTTCACCTGCGCATCCCAAACCGACCGATCGCGTCGCCTGAATCATTAACAATGCACCGATTCCGACAACTACAAAAGAAACAAACGTTACCTTTTCTCCGCCCATCCGGTCAGAAGTATATCCCCCCAGTACCCTCATCAAACTGGCGGAAAGTGAGTACAGCGCTGTTAGCCCTCCTGCTTTTACCAAACTGAATCTATGTAGCTCAGTCCAATAAATGGGCAACCAGACAGTCAGCGCAATAAAACCGCCAAAGGTGACAAAATAGAAATAAGTCAAAATCCAGGTGCGCCAGTCTGAACCGGCCTTCCGAATCGATCCCATGGCCGTACCGGATGGAATCAGCTCTTCCCCGCACGCCAACAGCAGAGCATCCGGATCAATTTCAATTCCCATTTCGCGGTATTGAAAATAAGGGGCATCTTTCATGTATACAAAAACGAGCAATATCAGTATCACCAGCATACCGAGCCAAAGAACGTAAGAAAAGGTAAAACCCATTGAAACCACCAGGTAAGGCAAAAGCAATGCAAACATTCCGGGAGCTAAATTGCCCAGCCCGGCATAGATAGCCAGGGCCGAACCTTGTGTTTTTTGAGAGTGCCAGTAAGATACTGTGGGAATACCCACCGAGAATACAGCAATACCGCAACCACAAAGCATGCCAAATAAAAAGAAAAGCGGATATTGACTGGGACGGGGGATTGGATACATCCAGAACATCATCGTAATACCGGCAATTCCCAGCGCTGCCATTCCTAAAAGGATTATAATCGGTTTCTTACCGCCCATACGATCCACCATGGCCCCGAAAGGAATCCTTAGAAGTGATCCGGTCAGCGCCGGACTGGCGACGATCAGACCCATGAGAATGGGACTTAATGCTAAAACATGTTTCAGTTTTGAAACAATGGGTCCGAAAGCGGAAACGCCTGCAAAACCCCCAAAAAAGGCCAATGTTGTCCAAAAAAGAGCCGCCCCTCGGCTGGATTGTGCATAACAGACATTATCTTCGGTCATTTTAACCCTCTTCTCTACCGGGCTCTATATATTTCATTTTAACTCGATGGGGGAAATTGGCCGACTGGCGCCGAAAGATGATTTGACGACGGGTAAAGTAGAATAACGGCATACTCCAGATGTGCACCAGGCGGCTGAACGGGGAGAAACCCAACAAAGCGAGGGCGCTGATAACATGAAGCTTAAAACTGAGGGGAACCTCCCGCATTAACCCGGGGTTCGGCGTAAAGGTTACAATCCCGCGAATCCATGGGGCTACGGTGTAAAGTACGTTATAGTGGCCGAACACAACATTGTAAAGTCCCATACCGATAACCACGACCAGGCCACCGATGGTAATGGTATCATTTACCGTGGTTACGGACTGAACCCTCTTGTGGGCAATACGCCGCCACAGCAATAACAATGACCCGAAAAATGCAGCGTTGCCTACTGCCAAGCCACTCCAGTAGGCAACGAATAGGTGGACCTGGCTGTTCATACCCACGACGTCATAAAATCTTTGGGGAACCAGCATTCCTCCGGCGTGCCCAAAGAAGGTCAATACGATACCCCAATGAAACAGTGTTGATCCGTAGAAGAGTGATTTTTTTTCCAGAAATTCGCTGGATCGGACATTCCATGTATATCGATCGGTAATGTAACGGTAGGCATGACCGACAACAAAAATTGACAAACATAGATAAGGAAAAACGGTAAAAATCAGCTCATAAGCAAGATCCATAACTCACTCCTTTTCGTATGGACGAATGTGCTGCTTAATCTAAAAATATACGGCTTCAAGGTGTTCGGTTCTATATGCGCTCCGTGTCTTAGGATTTGCTAAGTTTAATTCCCACAATTATCGATCAGCGGCTGCAACAGCTTTGAATACGACAATGCGGTTTCCTGGAGACGACGGGCAAGTTCTTCCAGAGCTTTGAGACATTCCCAGATCAGATTAATTCCCTGGGCTTCCGGGCAAACCGCTAAAAATTCCAGCATCATAGGAAGATAATCCGGAAGTTCTCCGGTAGTACACTCGTAGCCGGCGTCTTGGTAAATCTGCCGTAGGCTCGTCAGGGCACCGGCCCTTTTTTCACTATCTCCCCACAAGTGATAAGTTATATTCAAGGTCGTTGACGGATTCATATCAAAAGCTGCCGTATAAAGTTCCTGCAGACAGCGTGTTTTTTGGGTCTTCAGGTAACACAAAAATTCTTCCAAACCCTTTTTTTGCTCACTTGGGGGCAATTCTTCAACAATTTTTTCCAATTCCGGAAGACCGGCGAATAATGTATCGTCAGGATACTGCAGCAGTATCGAAAGGAGTTTAAGATATTTGTGTTGTTCTTTTATCATTTTTTTTCAATCACCCCGAACCTATGCGAAATCGGAATAGCCACACTGCCCTTGCGTGATGAAGATGTGTTCTTTTTTGCTGCTCGCCGTAGGTACAACGAAGCGTTCCTCTAAACGAGCCAGGGCCAACAGGCGATACATTTCTTCAACTGATTTTTTTGTCAACCCGACGCTTTCCAATATATGATTGTCTATCTTCTTTTCGACACGAACCGATCGCATATAGCGGCGGATTGCAGAAAGACGTTTTAGTGCCAGCCGCACAGGCGCCTCATCTCCTGCAGTGAGCAGATTCGCCAAATAGGTCACCGGAATCCGAAGGTGATCAACAATGTCTTCTTCTTGTGAAAGCGTTGCGTATTGGCTCATAGGGCTCAGGGGCGGGATGTACCACACCATGGGCAGTGTCCGGTATTCCGGGTGTAAAGGAAAAGCCAGTTTCCAGGATTTTGTTAATTTATAGACCGGTGAACGGATGGCCGCCTCAATCATATTGGCTTCGATGCCGTCAGATTCAGCCTTTTTACGTATTTCCGGATCATTGGGATCGAGAATTATTTCCAAAAGGGCAGGATAGACGTCCTGTTCCGAAGCCACGGAAGCAGTTGAGTATATCCGATCTGCATCGTATAAAACTACGCCCACATATCGGATACGTCCAACACAGGTGTGGGCACAAAGGGTGGTCAGGCCCGCTTCAATCCGAGGATAACAAAAAATACATTTTTCCGATCGGCCGGTTTTCCAATTAAAATATACTTTTTTATAAGGACAGCCGGACACACAGTAACGCCACCCCCTGCAGCGCTCTTGGTCAACTAGAACGATTCCGTCCTCTTCTCGTTTGTACAATGCACCGGATGGACACGAAGCCACGCACGCCGGGTTCAAACAGTGTTCGCAAAGCCTGGGCAGATAAAACATGAAGATATTTCGAAATTGCAAATAAACGGCATAGTCTAACTTACCAAAGTTGATGTCGTGGGCACCGGTTTCCCCGACGCCGGCCAAGTCGTCTTCCCAGTTCGGCCCCCACTTGAGTTGAATAGGTTCGCCGGTCAACTGGGATATTGGACGGATAGAAGGTTGATGTTTACGACGAGGACTTTCAATAAGCTTTTCGTAGTCGTAGCTCCAGGGCTCATAGTATTCGTCAATGGTCGGTAGATCTGGATTGTGAAATATGTTGATGCCCTTGTGTAAGCGGCCTCCGGCTTTAAGTTCCAGCCGGCCCTTCTTAAGGTGCCACCCGCCACGATAAACGTCTTGGTTTTCCCACTTTTTGGGGTAACCCATACCCGGTTTGGTCTCCACATTGTTAAACCACATGTATTCGGCGCCACTTCGATTGGTCCATACATTCTTGCATGGAATGCTGCAGGTATGGCAACCGATACATTTGTCAAGGTTCAAAACCATTGCGTACTGTGCTTTAATCTTCATACCAATCCACCTCCCCTGCCTTGCGAACAATAATCACCTCATCTCTCTGGGATCCAATCGGACCGTAATAATTAAACCCGTAGCTAAGCTGAGCGTACCCGCCGATCATGTGGGTGGGTTTAACCATGATTCGGGTAACACTATTGTGGGTTCCTCCTCGCTTGCCGGAAAGCTTTGAACCCGGCGTGTTGATCAATCGTTCCTGGGCATGATACATGAAAGCTTTACCGGGAGGGATCCGAGGGCTGACCACGGCCTTGGCCATTAACACTCCGTTGACATTGAAGCATTCCAGCCAATCATTGTCCGTAACATCGATTTTTTGTGCATCTTCATCATTAATCCAAATGGCTTCTCCTCCCCGAAACAACGTCAACATGGTCAAGGTGTCCGAATATGTGCTGTGAATCGACCATTTGGAGTGAGGCGTCAGATAGTTAAGGACAAGTTCTTTACCGGGTTTGCGATCCAATGCCACAGAACCAATCGCAAGCATATTTAGTGGCGGGCGAAACAGCGGAAGCTGTTCCCCAAAGTCGCGCATCCATTGGTGATCCAGATAGAACTGGGCACGGCCCGTTAGGGTTCGGAACGGAACTTTTTCTTCGATGTTTATGACAAACGGCGAATACCGCCGCTCTTCAGACTCGATGCCGCTCCATGTCGGTGACGTGATAATTTTGCGGGGCTGGGCACTCAAGTCGTCAAACCTGTATTTTTCACCCTGCCGGCGGGCACTCAAATGGCGGAGCTCGAGTCCGGTTTTCTGCTCCAATCCCTGCCATGATTTGACCGCCGTCTCACCGTTGGTCTCCGGTGCCAGGGCCAGGATGGTCTCCGCAACTTGTTTGGCGGTGACCAGAAGCGGCATCCCCTGGCTGACACCCGGTTCGGCAACCACGCCGAGCATTTCTTTCAAGGCCTGGTATTCTTCGGCGGCGCTCCACGCGACCCCCTTGGAACCCACACCGACCTTTTCGGTCAACGGTCCCAGCGCCGTCATCATTTTGTAGGTGTTCGGATAGTCGCGAATGACCACTGAAAAATTCGGAAGTGTTTTTCCGGGAATCGGTTCAGTTTCGCCTTTATGCCAATCCATGACTTCCGGCTGAGCAATTTCATCAGGACTGTCATGCATTAAAGGGGTGACCACCAGATCTTTCAGTGTGCCCAAATGCTCGGCAGCCAGTTCGGAAAATTTTTGCGCAATGGTCTTAAACTGCTCCCAATTGGTGCGCGACTCCCAGGGCGGATCGATGGCCGGATTAAACGGATGGATAAAAGGATGCATGTCCGTGGTATTCAGATCGTGCATTTCGTACCATCCGGCCGCCGGCAGAGCCACATCGGCATATAACGCACTGGTGGACATGCGCAGTTCCATGGTCACCAACAAATCCAGTATTCCTTCCGGGGCTGGGTCGCGCCACCGCATTTCCTCAGGGCGCAACGAACTGTCCGTGTTGAATACGGCATTGTCCACGCCCAGCAAGTGTTTAAGAAAATACTCGTGACCCTTTCCGCTGGCGCCCAAAAGGTTCGCCCGCCACAAAAATAACACGCGAGGAAAGTTAATCGGGTTGTCCGGATCTTCTACTGCAAATTTGAGACCCTTGCTTTTGAGTTTTTCAACCGCATAGGCAATGATTTCCTCATCGGAAGATGCACCCTGATCCACTGCCTCTTTACATAGGTCAACGGGGTTTTGATTGAATTGCGGATATGACGGCAGCCACCCTAATCGAGCCGCTATCACATTGTAATCGGCCATATGACCGAGGGGCTGTTTGTCGGTCAACGGAGATAGAATGTTAACGGGATCAAAATTGTCGTAACGCCACTGACCGGTGGCAAAGTAGAAGAAAGAGGTGCCGTTTTGCTGTCGCGGCGGACGACGCCAGTCCAATCCGAAAGCTACCTGGGACCATGCAGCTTGGGGTCGGACTTTCTCCTGGCCCACATAATGTGCCCAGCCTCCGCCATTCACACCCTGGCATCCGCAAAGTGTTGTCAGGTTGATAATACTTCGGTAAATCATATCGCTGTGATACCAGTGATTCGTCCCCGCACCCAAAAAAATCATGGATTTACCTCGGGTTTTTTCAGCATTCTCGGCAAATTCTCTGGCAACACGAATAACATCTGCTTGAGGCACGCCGGTAATTGTCTCCTGCCATGACGGTGTATAAGACCTTGTGTCATCATAGTCTTTTGGGTAATCGGCGGTATGAATCGGCGCCTCTTTGCGTGATACACCTAAATGGGCAGCCAAAAGATCAAACACGGTAGTCACCAGACGTTCACCCTCAGAGGTCATTAGCTTTTTAACGGGCACAACGCCTGCCTTTGATTTGGAACCATCTGAATCAAAAAGCGGAAATATGACCTCTTTCCAGGTATCGTGATCCGATACAAAGCTGAGGAGGGGGTCCACGCTTTGGCCGTTTTCTTCGAGTTTTAAGTTCCATTGTCCCTCATCGTTCCAGCGAAATCCGATGCTCCCATTGGGAACGCAGAACCTTCCGGCAGCAGTGTCGTACAAAACCGTCTTCCACCGGGAGTTGGCAGTGTCCATGCCCAAGTCCGATGCACGTAGAAAACGTCCTGCAACATGTTTATTTCTGTACGAATCAAGAACAACAAGAAATGGAAGATCGGTGTAAGATTTGGCATATTCGGTGAAATAATCGATTTGCCGTTCGATGTAGAACTCTTTGATAATCACATGCGTCATGGCCATGGCCAAAGCAGCGTCCGTACCGGCCTTGGCAGGCAGCCAAGTGTCGGCGAATTTCACGTATTCCGCATAGTCTGGAGCAACGGCCGCCACCTTTGCCCCACGATACCTTGCCTCCGTAAAAAAATGAGCATCCGGGGAGCGGGTCATGGGCAAGTTGGTTCCCCACACGATCATGTAGGTCGATTCAAACCAGTCCGCGCTTTCCGGCACATCGGTTTGCTCACCCCAAATCTGAGGGGATGCCGGTGGCAGGTCGCAGTACCAATCGTAAAAGCTGATCATAGAACCACCGATCAAAGATAGGAAACGTGCTCCGGAAGCATAACAAACCATGGACATGGCCGGGACTGGCGTAAACCCGAAAATGCGGTCCGGACCGTATTTTTTGATGGTATGAATCAAGGAAGCGGCAATAAGGGTTGCGGCGTCATCCCAGGTCACCCTGACGAATCCGCCTTTACCTCGATGCCGTTGATATTTCGAGCGTTTTTCCGGATCGTTAACGATACTCCCCCAGGCAAGAACCGGATCGTTGTAGCGGAGCAAAGCATCTTGCCACATTTCCTGTAAACTGGATCGCATTAAAGGATATTTGAGGCGAACCGGGCTATAGGTGTACCACGAATAGGTGGCGCCTCGGGGGCAACCTCTGGGCTCATGGTTGGGATAGCCTTCCCCGCAGGCAGGATAATCGGTGCACTGGGTTTCCCAGACCAGGATTCCGTTTTTAACGTAAACATCCCAGGAGCAGGAGCCGGTACAATTCACCCCATGGGTGGAACGAACTTTTTTATCGTACTGCCATCGTCGACGATAAAAGTCCTCCCATTCCCGCTGACCACAGCGAATTTCCGCCCAATCATCAGAAGTTTTTTCCTCTGAACAACCGTATTTTTCACCCCTGGGACGGAAAAAACGCAGGGCAGATAAAAATGATCGATCGGACATGAAACACCTCCTGAACCTTAAGAAATTGTTTGCCTTGGAGTACTCAAACACTTATCAATTTTCATGAATTTTCCCTTGAAGCACTATCACTCCCCTCAACCCGTTTTTTTGCAAAAATCCATATTATTATCAGGATAAGTTCATGGAATTATCTTAATTTATTAAAAATTATTTAGAAAATTTTGTCAACGGTTGTTTCATCAAACATTTCGTAATCATGTACGGCGTATTCTCTCCGAGCCGGAGGCCGTGACGTGGTATTTTGCGCTGTGAGAAGTGCTTTAACATCAAAAAAGGACCATCTGGTTTGGGAATGCCATGATTGCCATGCCTGCCCGCCATCGCTCTCGCTCAGGCGAGGCGGGCGGGAAGGAGTGGTTTTCCCCGGAACCTATAAAAATATCCATGGACAATTAGTAAAATTGATCCCAAAAACCATGATGCGAACACTGAAGTTATACGTTATGAACTCATTATTCCTGTTATCCGTCAAAGGATGCTAAGGCTTTTTTGGCGATCTCTTCACCCCATTCCGGTACAAAATGTCCGGCTTCTGAATGTTCATATGGTTCGGGACAGTTTCGGATATCATTACGAAGTACCTGCATCACCGGCGGGCCGAGTACCAGGTCCTTCATTCCGACGGCCATGAACACCGGCCCCGTCCATCTGTTACGCAACCATTCGCGGGCGCTACGGGACAACTCGGCACCGGGCGCATCCGGTCGATCAGGAACTATTTCCGGGAAACGGCGTACGCCTGCCTTGTATCTAACATCGGGAAATGGGGCTTCATAGGCAGCACATTCTGCTTCCGACAGATGGGGACACGTCAGCTTTAGTAATCGCCCGGCAGACATATCAGGATTCTTTCTGACCCAGGCGCGCCATTCGAGAAATCCTTTAGAAAATTGAATGTCTCCGGTACCAAGGATCGTGTTCATAATTAAAAGGCGGGAGAACCGACCCGGCATCTCCATTGGCAGGGTCAACCCGAGAATCCCCCCCCAGTCCTGGCATACAGGAGTGATGTTTTTGAGTTCTAAATGTTCAATAAACGACATAAGCGTGTTGCGATGAAAGTCGAAAGTATAAGCTTCTTCCTCCACCGGTTTGTCCGAACGCCCGAAACCGAAATAATCAGGAACTACCACGCGATACCCTGCATCCGTAAAGATCGGAATCATTTTACGGTAAAGGTAACCCCACGTGGGTTCGCCGTGTAAGCATAGAAAAATGTGATCGGCATTTTTAGGACCTTTATCCAGATAGTTCATGCGCAATCCTTGGAAACCCTTCAAATCTTCAATATAAATTGGATCGTATGGAAAATCAGGAAGATCCATGAACCGTTCCTCCAGAGTTCTTAACACTTTCGTCATGGTAACCCCTCCTTTTTAGATGTGAACCGTAACTATCATTATACGATTTGAAATGGAGTGAAATGTGTAACGAACCATATCATGCCGTGCGAAATTGTTCGGGGATGCAAACTCTGGTAGAAAATTGCCTTTTTGGTGTCCAGCCCCAGCGCGAGCCATGTCGCCGCAACCCCGTAAGTAAAGCGTTTAAGCATTTTACTGTTCTTGAGCGTTGTTAAAGCATGGTAATCGGCAACAAAGTAAATTGCCTGATACGTTTTCATTAATTCAAGTGCCGGCAGAATCATACCGAGATAATTGCCGATATGCGGTATTCCGGTGGGCTTGATGCCAGTCATCGCAATTTTCTTCATATCTCAAACCCAATTTGAGTTTATGTATATGCTGGCAGCTGTGGTTCCGGGTTATGTGAACCGAACTTATTCAATGATGCACCGCCTGGAACGCTGGCCGCTTTCCCGCGCCGTGATTCGATATCATTTGTGCCTCTCTTTAGCACTGGTGGAATATAGGTCACAAACTTTAAGTAATTGCTTTCATATTGCCCCTCTCTACTGTTAAACTGTTTTTATGATACAGGGTGCAGGATGCACGATAACTGATGCGTGGTGGATGAACCATGAACTGAATCTTAAATCTTTTAAAATAAAAGTCACGAAATAATATATTAATTTTTGCGTTTTAGTGATTTCTTGCTTCAGTAGCAATTCTTTACTTCTATAGCTTAGAAAGGGCTTCCCTGGCAAGTTGACCAACCGTACATTCTATCAAATGCATATCAATAAAGATATTTATTACGGCGTTATCCGATGTATTGCATCTTGGGACCGCATAAACGGAAGCAGAAAAGGGGCGGCATGTTTTAGAAGGACGGGACGGGAATGGGCAAGTCTGCCCAGTCCCCAGAGAACACCTCTTTGAAGAATTGGGTGTTCGATGTAATTACCTTGTTCGTTCACATAGGATACAAGCAGGAAGGCATACTCCTCGGCCAGACTGAAATGTCGGGCCATGATTTCTCCCATGGCCTCGGGTGAACCCCAGCCGATCCCCCCGGATTCATCGTTCAGATTCCATATCAGACGCCGCATCACCACTCGGGCCGATTCCATATCCTGTTCGGCAAGATTAGAAACAACCGCGCCCATTGCTGTAATGGCCCGCCATTTGATCAATTCATTA
>JAFDEW010000316.1 GCA_019310125.1 Deltaproteobacteria bacterium
CTCATATCCATGTTGCCCCGGACAGCCACGACCGGAGCGATGGAGTTCAGTTCATCCATAATCCCGGCATTGCCAATGTCTCCGGCATGAATAATCAGATCAACACCGTGAAGGGCTTTGATGGCCGCCGGCACAAGAATACCATGCGTGTCCGAAATGACCCCGACAACAACATACTCCTTGTTTTGGAAATATACCGACATAAGCGCATTTCCCGTTGTTTGATTTCACGTTCTATCGTTGTGGTAATTCCAGAGTACCGCTTCCCGTTGCGGTTGAAAAAATTACATACTATTTTCCAATAAAAAAGGCCAGGTTTTATCCTGGCCTTTTTTCGTTGCGATCTTTCAAACGTTCACCTTAAATCTGTCTTGACAGCATTTCAATATGCGCTACAGTTGCAATGTTCCCTGCCAGTGACAGGAGAACCTGCAAAGGCTTCCGCTGAGCCCGCCTGGCAAATCATCGGTTTCATCTTGGGGTAACCCATTTCGGGTTCCTTTTTCATTCAAAACACAATATAAGATTTTATATTGTGTTTTTTTTGCTTAATGCACAATAAAAATACTATGTTTCATTATGCATTTCCAATCGAGCTTTGGCACCGGCAATCGCCGTATGTAATTTCTTCTCCAGCAATTCCTCGGGCTGCAGTTTCGGGGTACGATCCTTAGATTATAAGTTTCTTCTTGGAGTTGCCATGAATGTTATAATTTAAGGGATGTCCCGAAAATTCCCGGCAGATCGACGTTGTCCTCAAAGGCCTGCCGGAAAGCCCAGAGTTGCTCATCATCACCGTATGCATCGATAGTGATCTCCTCAATCATCTTTTCCAACGCGTCGAGTTCCTTACTCCCTTTTGGGCTTCGCGTACTCATCTTTTATTGATCCTCCCAGATACCGGCCTTCACCAGACGTTGAATCAACGCCTTGCGCCGCATATGACCGGCCATGAATTTCTTCAATTCTTTTTGGAATTGCTTCTTGTTTGTAGAAAGCGCATAGGCTTCGGAGATATCTACAAGGGCGCGGCAGGCCTCGTCATAGGCCAGGCCCGATCCCCGTTCGACAGTCTTTGCAACCGACTTCCAGGCCTTGGGAAAATCTTTTGAAAGGTTTTTCAGATACACCTCGCGTTTCTTGCGATTTCTGATTTCCCTCCGCTTGCGGTCGCGTTTCTGGTTTTCCATCCGGATCTGCCGGGATGTCTCGGCATTCTCCCGCAGTTCTCCCACCCTGCGCCGAGGCGGATCGATTTTGTCAGTCTGCAGGCCACGCCGCCATGCTGTGAACCGGTTCTTGATGGACCGTTCGGCCAGATGCCCCTTGCCCTCCAGGAGTTGTTTCAGGACCGCCTTTACCTCATTCCGGGGCAAGGCATCTATCCATCTATCCATGTCCTTTTCTGAAATTTCCTCGCTCTGAGCTACCGGGCTGCCCATGCCGGCACCTGCTATCAGGTCCGGATCAACCTCCAGGAACTCCGCCAGCGCCTGTTGGACCGCCGTCAAACTTCCCAGGCCGCTGATGGATACAGGTTCCATCTCATCGTCATCCATCATTTCTCCGGTTACACCTGCCAGCCATCCGATGTACAGACTGCGCATATCCCCGCGCAGCAATTCATCCCGCACCAGGGCCAGACGCGCCATCCAGCCACGGCCATCTTCCATACCAAAGCGGTCGTAGTTTTCCGACTCCTCCAGACTCCAAGTAATGACCCAATGGGTTTTTGTAGCCTTGAAATCCAACATGTAAGACACGGCCAAGGCTTCGGCGGTTTCTTTGGGCAAAGCCTCAATGGGCAGGCGCACCATGAATATGGCCGTCATCCAGTTGGCCACATAGACGTGGGCATCGAAATACCGCTGCATCAACTTGTCCGGATTGCCTTTGAAATCGCCCCAGTTGTAATAATTTGTGAAACTGACGGGTGTGATCGTGGCCCGAGTTGAAAGTGCCCGAAGCTCATTTATCTCATTCTCATTCAGCGGCCTGTCGATGGCGAGAAATTCGTAGTATTGGTATTCGCTCATGATCCCGTTTCCCGAACTTGTTCTTCAATAAACCGCTGCATCTCCTCCTTCTTTGGCAGCTCAAGCTGATATTTGGAAACGAAAAGCCCATTGTCCATACCCGCCAGGGCATATTCCACCAGCGTGCGATCTCTTTGCGTGCAAAGCAAAATACCCACCGGCGGATTGTCTCCCGCCATCATCATGTTTTTCTTGTACCAGCTCACATAGGTGTTGAGCTGGCCGATGTTTTCATGGCTGAATTGTTCGATTTTCAGTTCCACCAGCACGTGGCATTTGAGAATTCGGTGATAAAAAATGAGGTCCACGAAGTTGTGCGTATCCCCAATCAGAATCCGTTTCTGACGGGCTTCAAAGCAGAACCCATGGCCCAACTCCAGCAGAAAATCTTGCAATTTATCAAGCAGTTGCTCCTCCAGGTGCGATTCACTCATGACTTCCCTTGGCTTCAATCCGAGGAATTCAAATACATAGGGATCGCGTATCGCCAGTTGAAGCTCATCGGTTTCCGTGCCTTCCTGAGTCAGCGCCGCCAGTTTTTTCTTGTCTTTGGAAAGACCTGACCGTTCATAATACAGGCTACCGATTTGGCGTTTGAGCTCCCGGACCGACCAGTTGCCCCGGATGCATTCAATCTCGTAGAAGCTGCGTTTGGTTTTGTCGGAAATCGCAATCAATTCAGAAAAGTGGCTGAAGGAAAGTTTTTGAATCAGCTCTAACGCCGGGATGGCGGGTTTAGTATATTGAAGCGATGCTGATTGCGATTTGGCAGGCAGTGTCTGCCGAATTGAAGCGGGGATCAAACGTTCGAGTATTTTGGCAGACGGTGTCTGCCAAATGTCCGGGTAAATCGAATAAAATTGCCTGTATTGACGCAACGATCGAGAAGCCACACCATCCATACCGCCATCAGTCAGCTGGGCGGAAAGGTTTTCCAAAAGCCGGGTGCCGTATTCAGCCCGATCTGCTCCGTTTTGTTCGTATTCGGCAATATAAAATCCAATCAGCCAGTTGCGCAGCGTCAGGCTGATATTCACCGCCCGTCCAGCCTGTGCCACCATTTCTTCATGCACCTGCCGAATAGTGCCGACCAGCTTTTCAAAATTCCATTTGCGTTTATGCGTATTCAATCGCGGTTCCTCTTCCAAAACGATTCGTACTTTGTTGGACGCCTCACCCTTGGTAGGTATTTCCTGGAATTCTTCGCATCAAAACGTTTTCCTACTCATATTTCAGCCTTCGTGATCAAAGTGGCGCGCCGGGGTCTCACAAAATTGCGATGATTTCAGTTTTTACTTTATTCGTTAAGCAACCGGTTAGGAAAAGGGTTGCATTCGTGTCTGGCTCCCCAACAGGGATAAATCAGGTAATTGGGAAGAAAGATTTATTATTTAACGGCAGCATCACCGGCGGGAAACTCTGCAGAGCGAGGAACGAGCGGCGCAGTGTTTTCCGTCCGAGTGAATGCAATGGTGTACGCCCGGCATGGGCGTGAACTTATGGGGTGAAAGTCCCCTATGTGTGAATCCAATCAACGTCGTGAGACGTGGATATAAACATTAGCCGACGGCAAGGGCGTTT
>JAFDEW010000317.1 GCA_019310125.1 Deltaproteobacteria bacterium
CGGTTACGGCATGTATAGGGTGCGGTCTTTCTGACTTTTTAAATTGCCGTAACATCTCTTGAGTAAAGATTTCATCCCACAAACATTTTCGTTTTTTGATGAACAACTTAAACCACCTCAACACCCGTGCATATTCTTTCCGGGTGCTTTTTGCATATTTGTTTTCTGTCATCCATTGAAGGTAATCCTCAATCGCCTGATATAGGGCATTGACCACCGATTCAATCTCCTTGAGCCGTTGGTCACTCCATTCAATGGTTGATATGGTTTTATCATCGATCATATTAAAACCCTTTAGCGGTCTGTTGAATAAGTGTTTCAACAGGAGATCGACCCTGTCTTTTCTGGCGATCAGGTCTTTTTTGCGGCAAAGAAAGTACCTGAAAAAGGGTGCCGTCAAAAGCGATGAGATCTTTATCCATAAGGCTGTTCCGGGATGCTATATATTCGTCAAGGCTTATCTCAAGAAGCGTGCAGATGGCGTCATAGCTGTAAAAAGAAAGACCAAAACGATCTGAGGCCAAAATGAGAAACAGGTACAAAAGGAGTTCTTTTTGATCCAAAGAGGCCAAAAACCCATCGGAGATAAACCGGTGAGGAATAAAGCTGAAACCGCCATCGATCTGCCTGACCCGGACAGGATTGAGGATTTTTTTCTTTATCATGATCGATTCCTTCCCTTTTTAAGCGTTATGATTCGATTAGCATGTTTTTGAGCAGGCACCTAACGAGTCCCTCTTTGCAATCAGTGATAAGGGCTTGAAATTTCGAAGATGTTAACTTTTAACGCGTCTACCTTTGCAATCACCGGTACCAGCCAAAATTGCCCAACCATCTTGAAATTATTGGATATTGACGCGTCTACCTTTGCAATCAATGGAATGTCGGCATTTGCATTGTTGTTCCGGCTATTGGGTCTGCGTCTGTTTCGTATGATCTGAAGTATTCGATTTCTTTCGGCTTTCTCGGGATTTTTCCTGCGATATTCTTTCCAATACCCCGGATTGTTTTGAGCCCATTTTTTATTGCTCAATTTTTGATCCAGCTTAAAATCCGGGTCAGTAGCCATTTTATGTCGTTTCCAGGCCGCTTTTTTTGCCCTTCGGCATTCCGGCTTCATACAGTAACTTTGATTCTTGTGTCTTGGACTTGGTGTGAATAAATCGTAGCAGTGACAACAAAGGATCTGTTCCATAACCACCACCCATGTTATGTGAAGATTCTATAAGTTGAGAAATAAAAGGAATCATATAACTGTTTTGAAACTTTGGGAAAATGATATGGAGTGAATAAGAATATGGATAGAACTATATTGCCGAAGGAGATGGTGAGGAATCAAATCGGAACCACAAATTATATTTTATGAAGTCCATGCAAACAGGGGATATGGAAAAAATGGAATAAAAAGAATTAGAAGTAGTTTTTTTAAAAACTTTTTAGGAATAAAATGAAATTACAGGGGAATTAAACACATAACATAACTAAACTGACAACATAACTTGCCATCATCACAGGTTCAAGCATCTCAATTTTAAGTACAAATATCATATTTTTATGGCGTCAGGTCAAGCGAATCCTAATTTTGATAAAGCATGAATGCAAGGATGTTAAGCATATAATTTGGCTGGGACTCCTTTGGTTCCTTAGCCCCCCATTGCCAAGCCCCTCCTCCCTTTAAAATCTTGTCTGGGGATGGTGTTGAATAAATAGGCCATATAGAGTAAAAACAATGCAACAGGCCGCAGTTTAAAATCTTAAAGATTAAAGACGCTTTTCAGGGAGCACAATTTCATGAATGATTCAGGAAAAATGCCGGTTACAACAATAAACAGTATTGGTATGGAACTTGTTTTGATTCCGTCGGGTTCGTTCAAAATGGGCGGAGACAAAAAACTTGAACAAGCTGAGGATCATGAAACCCCACGACACCTGGTTAAAATCAATAAAGCATTTTTTATGGGTAAATATGAGGTCACTCAAACGCAGTGGTCTGAGATGATGAATAATAATCCAAGTGAATTTAAGGACGACATAAAACCGGTGGAAAGGGTTTCATGGAATGATGTGCAAGCGTTTATCCAAAAGCTGAACACTAAAGAAGAAACAAATAAATATCGTCTTCCAACTGAGGCTGAATGGGAATACGCTGCGAGGGCAGGCTCAGAAAGTTCATATGGTTTTGATAGTGACATTAATATGTTAAGCAGATACGCCTGGTACAGAAAAAATTCAACAGGTGAAACCCATCCAGTCGGTCAATTAGAGCCGAATGCATGGGGACTTTATGACATGCATGGAAATGTCCATGAATGGTGTCAGGACTGGTTTGATAGAAAATATTATTCTCAAAGTCCTTCAAACGCTCCTTTAGGCCCTTCATCGGGATTGGCCAAGGTGTTGAGGGGAGGCGACTGGGGAAGTGAGGATTGGTATTGCCGATGTGCATCACGCAGCCTCAGCTCACCGGACCGTCGCAGCAACCGGCTGGGTTTTCGTTTGATCAGGATGGTTTAGTTGTCCCGACTTAAACTTGATGAACTTGTAAAAGGTCAAGTTCAGCGTCTGGTTCGGCGATGATTTTGCCGGTTCCTTTTCATTTTTCTCCATGCAATGTTTCCTACCATTTCATTTCAAAATGAATACCAGCCCCCCAACCAATGTAGCTTTCGTGATCCAATATTGCCGATTGATTGGGTGAAGTGTTTATACTTGTTAATACTGCCGGCTTAGAGTATTTAATCTCCGGTGTTTCCCCCAACATTACCACTTCACAGGGTCAGGTGCTGGTCGGAAGAGATCGCGAGGTAAGACCCACATCTCCACAAATCGCGTTTTCCCACTCATTGGAGGAAGCCCTAAAAGCTGTTCAAGTCGTAAAGTTACGGCCGTCGGGGCGAGAGAGTGTGTGCGACAAAAATCTTTCACATCTGGGACAACCGTGACCCAAACCTCTCGCGACAACGTTAGCGAGCTGCCCACGTGGGCATCATATCCATCCCATGAGGTCCACGTCGTCACCAGTATGGTTTTCCTCTCCCTATCCCACGGCAATGCGGCATTTGACGGTACAATCGTGAGAAGATTTTTTGATATTTCATCGGGCTCTGCCATCTTTGCGTCCGCAATTGCCTGAGCGTACATGCCTTGTAGATCATCCGGTGATGGCGCTTGCGGGAAATGCGCGCATGCTGTGACGACGTAACCCACACACAGCAAATTTAAAAATTCTGTCGCCCATCTCGTTATTTTTTTGTAGGACTATAATTGGTTAACTTGTCGGCGATTGTGCTACATGCGTTGTCGGAGGGGGATAATTTACGTAATATAGAAATGTCATGAGTGGTGAGGTGAGGCCAGGAAGGGGAGAACTTTAAATATTTTCAAGTATAAAGACAGAACCCCTAAACATTAAAAAATCAGAATCATTTCTGCCTCTGCCTAACCCATCAATTACCATACAGAAGAACTTGACCTTCGCTATTGCATGTTAAGAGCCTCTTAAACTCATAATATAGCATTCTCTGTCAAAATGGATTGCCATTCCTTCAGAGTTGGAATGTACCATGTTTCCTTCACATTCTATCAAACTCTTCAGGTCCGACAGT
>JAFDEW010000318.1 GCA_019310125.1 Deltaproteobacteria bacterium
TAATGAAAACACCGGTGAAATACGATTAAAACTGCTTGAGATGATAGAGCAAAGAACAGCCCGGGTCGGTATCATCGGCCTTGGCTATGTGGGATTGCCCCTGGCCATTCATTTTGGGGAAAAGGGGTTTAATGTTATCGGTTTTGATCTGGATTCACGAAAAATCGATAAAATTCTCCATGGAGAATCTTATATCAAACACATTCCGGCAGATCAGATTAAGAAAATGATCGATGCAAAACGGTTTGATGTCACCATTGACTTCAGCCGTTTAAGAGAGGCGGATTGCATACTGATCTGTGTGCCCACACCCCTTTCCGACAAGATGGAGCCGGATTTAAGCTATCTTTTGGAAACCACTGAAACCATTGTAAATAATTTGCGTAAAGGGCAGGTGATTGTTCTTGAGAGTACAACCTATCCCGGGACCACTGAGGAAATGCTTCTCCCTCGACTTTCGTCACATGACATGAAGGTCGGGCAGGATTTCTTTCTTGCCTTTTCTCCGGAGAGGGAAGATCCGGGAAACAAAAAATTCACTGCCATTAATATCCCTAAAGTCGTGGGGGGCGTCACAAGTTACTGCCTGGAAGTGGCAACGGCTCTGTACAACTCCATTACCCGGTCGGTGCCGGTTTCTTCGACTCAGGCCGCCGAGTTGACCAAGCTTCTTGAAAATACCTTCCGTTCCGTGAATATCGCACTGGTTAACGAAATGAAGATCCTTGCTCATAAGATGGGAATCGACCTGTTTGAGGTGATTGACGCCGCAGCCACAAAGCCCTTTGGGTACATGCCGTTTTATCCCGGACCCGGCCTGGGGGGACATTGTATTCCCATTGATCCGTTTTATCTGGCCTGGAAAGCAAAAGAGTATGATTTTTCAACTCGTTTTATTCAACTTGCCGGTGAGATCAATGTTTCCATGCCGTATTATGTGATTGAAAAAACAACGGAGGCACTCAATAAAAACAAAAAAAGCCTTAATGGAAGCCGCATCTTAATACTTGGAATCGCTTACAAGAAGGATGTGGATGACGACAGAGAGTCTCCGGGGTATGCCATCATGAAAATGCTTTTGGAAAAGGGCGCTATGGTAAGCTACAATGATCCGTGGATACCCAAACTGCATACCACCCGGAAATATAATTTCCAGATGGAGTCAACTCCCATTACTCAGGAAATCCTTGCCCAAATGGATGCCGTGATCATTGTTACCGATCACAGCGATTATGACTTCGCCGAAATCGTAAAGCATTCCAATCTGATTATTGATACCCGAAATGCCACAAAGGAGATTAAGGGGACAACGGAGAAGATCGTCATGGCATGAGAAAGGAAAAATAGAATATGAAAGGAATAATTTTAGCCGGTGGTTCCGGTACCCGGCTTTACCCCATTACCCGTGTGGTAAGCAAACAGCTGTTACCGGTCTATGACAAGCCCATGATCTATTACCCGCTCTCTGTTTTAATGCTGGCCGGGATACGGGAAATACTTCTTATTTCTACGCCCGAGGATTTGCCTTTATTTAAAAAACTCCTTGGAGACGGCTCTCAACTTGGGCTTTCTTTGTATTACCAAGAGCAACCACGGCCCGAAGGATTGGCCCAAGCCTTTATCATCGGCAAATCATTCATTGGTAAAGATTCGGTCTGCCTAATTTTAGGAGATAATATCTTCTACGGGCACAATCTTACCGATATACTGAAAAGAAGGGTTCAGCTTAATAAAGGCGGTCTGATTTTCGGGTATTTGGTGCGTGATCCGCAGCGTTACGGTGTTGTAGAATTTGATTTAAACGGAAAGGTCATCAGTATCCAAGAAAAGCCGAAAAAACCCAAATCGAATTATGCGGTTCCGGGTCTCTATTTCTATGACAATAATGTGGTGGAAATTGCCGCAAAACTCAAACCGTCCGCCAGGGGTGAGCTTGAAATTACAGACGTTAATCTGGAGTATTTGCGCAGGGGTGAACTCCATGTGGAGCTTCTCGGGAGAGGGTATGCCTGGCTTGACACCGGTACTCAAGAAGCCCTGCAGCAAGCGGCCAGTTATGTCCAGGCCATTCAGGAACGGCAGGGACTTAAAATATCGTGCGTTGAGGAAATCGCTTTTCGCATGGGCTACATAAACAAAAGGGAACTAACGGATCTTGCATCCGAAATGATGGGAAATGAGTACGGCCAATACCTGATGAATTTAATTGCTGAAGATGAAAACCAGGGGGAGATTACGGTATAAAGATTCCATGGCACCTGTGCCGAAAAATCAGATTCTATAGGAAGGAATAATATGGCGAAAAAGACGATCGGCTTTGCCGGACCGGACGGCAGGACCTGTATGTGTGCCTATACCATATCAACCGTTGAAAGCGAAACGTTTGTTGGTGCCATCATCAAGGGCATGACCGGTATGGGCCCGATACTGGACACGGTCAGGGGAAAGAAAAAATGGACCGTGAAAATTTTTCCCGTACAAGGAAACTCGGTTGCGGATTACACGTCCGCTATCCTAACGGCTTTTGAAAACGGTGAAATTGACTATGTAGTGATTATGCCTGAAGATTTGATTTATGAAGGCGTCGTAAATAAACTCATTGAGGCGGGTTATGGGGATCAGGTCATCGGCCTGACAAAAGAAGCGTCTTTCATCGAAGGGGATAAGGTTAAGGCAAAGATCTGGATGAGAAGAGCCGGTGTGCCGGTGGCGCCGTTCAAAGTGGCGGACGCGAAAAACCTGCAGCAGATAAAGGGTATTGTGACTCAGTTCATTCGCAAGCACGGCGGAGCGGTTTTCAAGTATCCTTACAGTGCCGGAGGCAAAGGGTCCCGACCGGTTTTCCGGGTTGAAGATATTCTCGACGTATGGGATAAACTGCTGAAAGATTATAGCGAAAACTACAAGACACGGCACGGAGACCATAAATGGCCGCTTTTGATTGAAGCCTGGAAATCCGAAATTGAGATCAGCTTTACCGCTTTAATTGACGGAACCGGCAATTTTTGCATTCTCCCCACAGCCATGGATTATCCCCTTCGCTTTGAAGGCCCTCCCAGCCAGACCAACCCGGTTACCGGGGGAATGGCTGCAATCGGTATGCATCCTGCCGAGACGCCTGACCTTATAAATTTGGTCGGCAATAAAGTGATCCGGCCTTTTGTGGATCAGATGAAAAAGGGAGGGATTCTCCGGCCCTGTATTCTCTATCCGGGCTGTCGCGTATCCATGGATCCGGTTACCGGAAAACCCGTGGGAATTCTTGTTTATGAAATGAATATTCGGGCCGGCGAACCCGAGATGCAGGTGGTTGCCCGGCGGCTGAAGAATCTGGGCGAACTGATTGTTGCCGCACTCCATAACCGGCTTGATACGGTGTCTCCGGATGTGCGCAGGGATCAAATTTCAATCTGTCTTGCGCTGGTTACGGGGCCGGGTGGCGCCCAGGGGCAGAGAGGATATCCTGATTCTTATACCAAGTATGAACCGGTTCTTATCAATTTCAAGAGTCTCGCAAAACTGGGCATTCTTATCGTTCCATCCAATATCACCTGGAATCAGGAAAAACAGCAACTCATATCCGACGGCTCCAGGGTGTGCTA
>JAFDEW010000319.1 GCA_019310125.1 Deltaproteobacteria bacterium
TCCATCTGCTGCGTTATTAAGGGTTCGTAATAGTTGACTATGACTTCATCCTTAAATGCCTTGCATATGAAAGCCTCCGACTCGAGCAAATTTCAGGGGATAAGACAAGGAGGGTGTCATGAAAGTTATCGAAAAACGCAAAATGGAAAGATTTGATCTTAATCTACCGGCATTACTTTCTATTAAAGCTGAAAGCGGAAACACACGAGCCTTTGAATTTATGATCCGCGACATCTGCGCCGGAGGTGCGTTTTTTAAAACAGATACTCCATTTTCGGTGGGAACTGATGTGAAAATGGATCTGATTATCCCTTTGGACAAGCTTAAAAGCGGAAAGAATAATCGGTCACGCATTGATGTTTCCGGATCGGTGATTCGAACGGAAAGCCAAGGAATGGCCGTATGTTTTGATAAAAAATATTCGATATCGCCCTGGAACAGATAAATGGGTTGTATTGAATCGTTCACCGGCAAAACCAAAGGTATTGAAAAAAAACGCTTTTTAAAAAAGATTTTGATCAAGTAAAAGAGTCTATAGCTTTTGTCACTTTCAAATGTCGCCTCCTCCTGTTAAAGTTCATATAAATTTGACATCTGCCTCAGGTATCTGTTAACCATACGTTTAATCTGCTCGATTTTCATTTGATATTTTTGACGGCTTGGTAAAAAGTCCAATTTCTGCGTTGTAGAGATAGGGGACGCCCCACGGTTTTACAGTTTTAACAAATCGGTAATGCTGTAATCGTTGGATATACAGATTTTTTCACCGCGTTTAACCGATAGACTGATGGCCGAATGTGAAATCTTCAGCAATCTTGAAAGATCCGTCATGGGAACTCCCAGCTCTTTTGCCGACCAGTAACAAAATAGACTTCTTGCCCGAACCCTATCTCGTTCCTTCCCTGGTTTAAATATCAACTCTGGTTCAGTATTCACCAACTTAGCGGCGATTACGGCAATCTCATCAGTGGTAACGCCTGAATTTATCAGGATGTATTTTCTCTCCAGTTGCTCCCGGCAAGTAGACAAAACATTTTCAACAAATTCACCGTCACCTAATATTCGTTCGTCACTCTTTTCATAAATTTTAGCCTTGCGCATCGCTTTTACGCTGGACCAGCCACCACTACTTCGTATCAGGCCTCCACCGATCAAATCTTCTCTATGGCCCTGATCCACCCCCTTTTTCACGAAGCTGCGATAATATTTTCGTGCCAGGAACACGGTATCCGAAAAAAGATCCAAAACCCCGCCTATATTCTGCCACTTCCTGCTCTTTCGCCCCATAATCGCGCTGTGTCCACAAAATGGATATTTATCCAAATTTTCCAGAGCATCCACCAATCCTGCCCGCAGCGGATTCAAATGAATGTAGCGAACCAATTCTTTTAAATAAACATCCTCCTGACACAGAATCGATTTATAGCGGTTTTGAAACAAATGCCCATGACGCCTGTGCCGCCGGTTAAAAAACCCCGCATGACCGGTCAAAAGCCTTCGCATGACCGTTGCAATCGGTACCCGCCCGGTCTTCAAAAGCAAATGGAAATGGTTGGGAATCAAAGCCCAGGCATAGCAACGGGTATCTGTTTCAAGTATGATTTTTTCAATACGTTCCAGAAAGTTATTACGATCGAAATCATCCTCAAAAATATCTCTACGCTCGATCCCTCTGGCCATGATATGATGCAATGCACCGGGTGCGTCTATTCTCGCTTTTCTTGGCATATCTTCCCCATAGCATAGATCCTGTCGAATTAAAACTGTAAATATGTGGAGCGTCCCCTATTTTGTGCCGTGTTTACTTGTCCGAGCAGGTTTGATAATAGTATAACCCTAAATGATCGTAAACAAAATGGAAAAAATATTTTATGTGTTTGATTTTTTATGCATTTTAGTAGATTCAGATGCATTTTTATAACTCTTCTATAAATGAAATATAAATTTATTAAAAAATCCCATTTTGTTTACCCCTTGGGAAAGCCGATGATACCCCATCTCCTTCGTTATCAAGGGCTCGCAGTAAACGACTATGGCTTCGCCCTTGATGCCTCGAATATGGGGCATCCTCAACTTTCGCTCATTTAGGGTATAAGTCAATTTGTTCCTTTAATATTCAATGGAACATATTCAATTATAAGGAGTTAATAAATGAAAAATGCGGAAAATATAAAATTCAACCTGCCGGAAGATCTCAAAAAATGCATAGAATTCCACGGTCATCTTTGTCCGGGCCTTGTTTACGGTTACCTGGTTGCAAAAGAGGCCATAACCCTTCTTAAACTCAAACGGTCAAAAGACGAAGAGGTGGTGGCCATCAGTGAGAACGATTCATGTGCGGTTGACGCTCTACAGATAATGCTGGGCACCTCAACAGGTAAAGGCAACCTTATTCTTAAGGATTATGGAAAAAACGCATATACAATCTTTAACCGCTCGCACAAAAAGGCCTTCCGCTTTTCCCGCAAAAGATATTATCGATATGGCGGTGAATTTGAAGAAGAATTCAGCCGGCTTGATCAAGCCATTTCTTCGGATACGGCAAGTGAAAGAGAAAAATGGCGACACAAAATGCTCAAAGCTAAAGATCTTCTTTCAAAACCTTTCAGCGATGTTTTCTCCTCAAAAGAAGTAGATATTGTGATGCCGCCGTATGCGGCCCTGGCCCGCTCGGAAGCCTGTGCTAAATGCGGCGAAATGACAATGTCAACAAAAATGGTCCGGGGAGAAAACGGCAAACGCATCTGTATTCCCTGCTCCAGTTAAACCGGACGATCATTGGACAGTCTTACAGATTTTAGGCACAAAAGCACAATTCTATATCAACCCGATCTTCCGGCCCCATGCGGCAAGGTTTTCATAAGGGCCGTCAAAACCATGTTCTTCATCGAATTCGCCGGTATTCGGGTCGAGGGCCACAAACCGTACGCCGGCGGCCCGAGCCGCCCATAAATCCCCTTTGCCGTCGCCGATAAACAGACAGGTTTTAGGGTTGAATTCGAATTCTTCGAGCAGACGCTTCAACGATTCGGTTTTGGGCCAATTGCCGCCCCCTCGGACCATGTCCAGAAAGGGGTCGAGGGTTTGTATGGTCAGAATATGGTGCAGTTCATTCAGGGGTGTGTTGGACAGTGCCACCCGGGTAATGCCGCGTTCGGCCAGCGTATTCAGGATCGATTTGCAGCCCGCAACCAAAGGGGCCGTGCCCATGGCCTGCTTTGTCAGCATTTTCAACTTTTCCCAAAGCATATCGAATTCGTTTTCCGAAAACGGCCTTTGTATAATCCGATCCCGGACCCGGCGTATTTTCTCGCCCCGGTCGATTCCGGTGAGGGTCATATAAAACGCTGCAATCTTTTGCTGCGTCAGGGGATCATCACTGAAGGCCTCCCCCATTGCCCGGGCATTGGCCGGATTCGAATCGATCAACACGCCGTTGACATCAAAAATACAGACGTCGAGCTTTGATAGATTCATATGTGATAAATTTGGGTTAAGGAAAAGCCCATAACCCCACCCTCTATGATGTTGGCTGTACCCTATTCCTCTGTCGGCAAATGCATATACGACAAATCCT
>JAFDEW010000320.1 GCA_019310125.1 Deltaproteobacteria bacterium
CAACTCCCCCGGATTCCAACGCGCAACCTGACGACATAGCTCGAGACCGATGGAACCCCCCGCTCCCGTCACAAGAACTCGCGTGCCGGTAATTTTTCGACCGACAGCATCATCATCGATTTCCGTCGGCTCCCGCCTGAGCAAGTCGGTGATGTCCACCTCGCGCAAACGACTCACGCTGACTTTCCCGCCGATGAGCTCATATATCCCGGGCATCGTGCGGAAGGGGATTCCATTCGACTGGCACTCTTCCGCCAATACCCTGACGATATGGCCAGGCGCGGTCGGGATGGCGATTACCACCTCTTGCGCTAACACGCGCTCGACAACGTGATTAACTTCGTCAAGCCCGCCCATGACCTTGATGCCGTGGATCTCCATCCCTATCTTCTCTGGATCGTCATCTACAAAGGCGACCGGGGTCATCAGCAGCTGCGGGTTGCGCTGCATCTCACGTAACACAAGGACTCCCGCATCCCCCGCACCAGCGATTACCACTCGTTTACCGCCACGAAGCTCACTCGCTTTTTGGCTGATCTGCCCACTTTCTGCTAAAAATCTGACAACGATCCTGAGGCCACCGACGCTGAAGAGTGAGAGCAGCCAGTCTATACCGATCACTGAACGTGGGAAACCAAGGGCAAAGCCGCCCAAGGCTCGAATGAAGACCACAAGAACACCCACACAAGCAGAGGCGGCAAGTGTGGCTACAAAGATTAACCGTAATTCACGCACACTAGCGTAGACCCAATAGCGGCGATAAAGACCGAAGATGTAATAAACGAGTGGTTTAACGATGATTGCGATAGCAACCATTGTCCAGATTGAAGGGAGGTAGTAATTGAACAGTGGTCCAACATCAAGGCGCAACGCAAAGCTCGCCAGGACGGCCGTAACAATCAACACTAAGTCGGCCAACAATAAGGTCCGATTGCGGATCTGCAGGATAGGGCGATGTTTTCCAGTATTCATCGGTTAGCTCGGAACCATTCTACCGTAATTTCAAGTCCTTCCTGTAAGTCGATACGCGGGCGATATCCCAACGATCTTTCAGCCAATGAGATATCAGCCTCAGAGAAGCGGAGATCTCCCTGGCGAGGAGGAGCGAATACAGGATCCGGAGTTTCAGGGAAGAATCGCTGCAAGATCTCGACCAATTCATTAATGGGAACCGATTTGCCCCCGGCGATGTTGAAAACTCGACCGTCTATAGAATCTCCATCCGCACCCAGTAACATCGCCTCTACAATATCTCCCACATAAACAAAATCGCGGGTTTGATGGCCATCACCGTGGATGGTCGCTGGCTCACCGGCCAACATGACCTGGATGAACTTTGGTATGGCTGCTGCATAGGGAGAGTCAGGAGATTGACGCGGCCCGTATGCGTTAAAGAACCGCAAGCAAACGGTCTCCAAGCTGAACGACTGCGAAAACAGCTTCGCAGCCTGCTCCATCGCAAGTTTGGATGATGCGTAAGGTGATTGTGGATTCAAGGGATGATTCTCGGCGACGATGCTCTCACTCTCACCATACACCGCAGCCGAAGACGCTAGCACGACTCGCTGCACCCCTGCCTTACTGGCTTGCATGAGCACGTTAAGACTTCCGTTTAGATTAGCATCATAGCAAGCAAGGGGATCCTCCATCGAGCCTGCCACAGAGATGAACGCGGCCAGATGGAAGATGAAATCAACATCTTTAACGCTCTCCTGAACGACTGCGGCGTTACGGATATCCCCTTCGATAAAGTCAACATCCAAACCAGCGAGGTTCGCTTTCGAGCCTGTGGATAGGTTATCCAGTACACGAACTCGATCTCCGCGGTTGAGCATCTCACGCACGAGATGGGAGCCGATGAACCCTGCGCCGCCTGTGACGAGAATATTCTTCAATGGGCTTCTCCGTGAAAATACTCTAGTTCTATTGGATCCATGATAACGGTATCAGATATTCACAATCGTGGATACTTCCGTAGTTATTTGGCGGCTTTGAAGAAATTCGAGAAGAGATAGCGGTATGAATGGGATCACCCAGACAAAATTGCTGGGGAAGTATACCGAATTAAAACCTGCAAAGATGATAAAGATTAGGAATGACGAGAAATAAACACCCAGGTTATACCTGGCTGACGCAAAGTAAACAAGGAAAAACAGGAGAATCATTGGCAGCTTCGCCATAAATCCGACGAAACCCAGGTAGGCATCGAGAGAAAAGATGTTTCCCAACACGCTTGGATTGCGTGTCACGGATATAAAAACGGATCGGAAAAAACCCTCTGCGTCCCACACAAGAAAAGGGAGGATTAGTATTGTCGGTATGAGTGCTACCAATCCGATTCTCTTAACCACTAGTGCAAAATTGTTAGAATGTCGCCTATCCTTCCATGCCCAAATCGCCGTCAGAGGCACCAGGAATATCCCCATTTGCTTAATACCCAGAGATAACCCAAACAATAAATAGGCACTGGATTTTCCCTTTTTTATCCCGATGAGTGCCAGGATCAGGATAAGTAATGGCAAGAAGTCAATTTCGGAAACCCTAACTACATGCAAGGTCCAGCGGTTAAATAAGAAGAATAATGGGCCAAACAGGGATAATAGCAAGTGATATTTCGTTTTGTACAACATGAAAATGACCACACTGATGGTCAGCGCGGACGAAAGAAAGATAATTTCCCAGAAAGCAATCCAATATTCGAAGCTCTCTAGCCCAATCGCCTGGGAAGCGCCTGATAGAAGATAAAACCCGGGAAAGTAAATGGCATATTTATCATTCTCCCGGATATCTTCACCCACAACCCTTGCGTAAGGATTTTCACCATGGATGATCTTCTGACCTTCTACATACGTGTAAAAGACGTCCTCGCTAGATACATCTCGTTCTAAAGAAATCTGCGTGAAACTTATGGCTCCTATTGTAAGGATTACAACCATCGATAGCTGTCCAACCAGTTCTTTTCTCACCGATGTGCCCGATAAAAACGCTAGGGAAACCTGAAACCCAAAGGCGAGAATCATCAACCACCAGGAGAATGGGAGAAGTCGCTCTAAATAACTCGTCAAGAATCCCCCAGATTGAAAATAGTTAAAACATACGAGGACCAAGCCAACAATAAATAGAATTGAGCTGCTAAGGGGGATCCAAAAAAGGTCTTCTCGTGCAATAAACTCAAGCTGGCGATCGAACCTACCGGAATGGATGAGAAAATAGGCAAGACAGAAGACAATTGCACTTATAAGAAAAAGTGAGGCCAGGGCTAGGCGCTGTATAGAATATCCGAAGATCAAACTATTCTGAATTTCACTCGGCGATAAAAGGCTGACAACTAAGAATACCCCACTTACGATGATCCCTAATCCAAGATAAAGTTTCGCAATGCGTCTATGGTTATAAACAGAGTTGTCCATGGTGACATCTAACCCCACTCTACGATTAAGCTAAGGTTGTTATCTTTCGCAGGTTCAACGTAAAAATACAGTCTGGCAAGCTCGGTTAAGTGAAGATCTGTATGAGCATTGGTTACTCGTGGAGTAACCAGGGCACAGCCTCGCG
>JAFDEW010000054.1 GCA_019310125.1 Deltaproteobacteria bacterium
AATAAAAATCAATATTAGTAGCATTGCAACCAAAACATTGAAATTCATCTTTCGAAACAGTTCCGGTTTTTTAAAACTGTTGTATCTTATAGTACTTACCATTAAAAAAGAAAGAATATAAAGCAAAACCAGAATGAATATAGGATGTATTTTCCCCGCCATTCCGAATTTATGACAAAATAAAACAGTTGTTGCCGCCATGCCAGCTCCGGCCGGAATCGGAAGACCGACAAAGTGATCGCTGCTTACATGACCCACCTGCGAGTTAAACCGGGCCAGTCTCAAGGCGCCACAAGCCATGAAAAGGAATGCAGCCAGCCAACCAATTCTTCCAAGTGGTCTAAGCGCCCATAAATATATCATTATACCCGGTGCAAGACCAAAAGTTATTAGATCTGACAAGGAATCGTATTCAATGCCGAATTTGCTGGTAGTATTTGTAGCTCTTGCAATTTTACCGTCCATAATATCAAACAACACGCCGATAATAATGGCTATGGAAGCGGCAATGAATTTGCCGTCTATGGAAGCGATAACCGCATAGAAACCACAAAAAAGATTTAGGGATGTAAATATGTTGGGTAGAATATAAATTCCGCGACGCGATTTTTCTTTTTTAATTCTGTTTGTTTTCTTCATATTAAATTTCCTAAAACAGAAGTTCCGGCCTTTACCCTGTCCCCAACAGATACGTTCAACGTTGTGTCGGCCGGAAGATAAACATCGAGACGTGATCCAAAACATATCAACCCAAAACGACGCCCCCGGGCAACATCGTCGCCTTTCTGTACGTTACAGATGATGCGCCGTGCAATCAGACCGGCAATCTGAACGGTGCAAATAGTTTTACCTTCTTCAGTTTCAACAAATATGGCATTGTGTTCGTTGTCTTTTGAAGCCTTATCCAAATTGGCGGAAAAAAATTTTCCAGGATAATAATTAACCGCTTTTACTTGTCCTTCATGGGGAACGCGATTTACATGAACATTAAAAACTGACATGAAAATGCTGATTTTTATACACGACCCCTCAACAAACCGACTGTTATCCACCGGACCTGCAAAAACAACCTTTCCGTCTGCCGGTGAAACCACCGCACCGGGATAATTCGGTATAACACGGTCCGGATCCCTGAAAAAGCAACAAATGCAAAAAGTAACGGCAAGACCCATCAACGCCGGAACGCTCATTTGCAAAAGGGCAAAAACAGCCGTAGTAAATACAGAGGCAAATATAAAAGGATATCCCGCACGCGCCACGGCAAATGCGGTAGGGTTCGGCGGATCGGACCAAGAAAAACCACTCATTAAATTGCCTCACATATGGCCCCAGCGAAATAGAATAAAGTTTCACGGGGTAAAAATAATAAAAAAATGGAATAGTGGAATGTTGGTTTCTAAAGGGGTTTTGTTATTTATTAATTTTTAACTACCCTGTCAAGATAGATGTTATCAACAACTCACCTTCCCAAGACCCATTACTCCATCATTCCAGTATTCCAACATTCCAGCTCTGACCCGTCCGTATGCGCTTTGCAATATAAGGCAGAGCGACATAAACTTTATTATATATCAAAAATAAATAAAAATTGTCAATAATAACCGTGGCAAATTAAACACTTTTTATAAGGATATCAAGTTTGATGAACTCGTAACAAGTCCGATTTGGACGGTTTCGTAAAAAGTTCAAATTCAAGGCGTGCAAATTTTGTAATCATGAGGCGTACTTTTCGTACGTTGAATGATTACGGAATGCAGCACAACGCAGAAGTTGGACTTTTTCAGAAGTTGGACTTTTTAGGAGACCGTCAAATTTAGCTCTGCATCTGATCTTCGGATATAGTGCGGCACAAACATGCCGACATCCTCCGTGTCGTTATTTTTAAATTTATTCATGCTAAGATAGGCCACGGTTGACGCCCGAATCGTATTTTGAAAAGAAGATGCAAAAAAAGCTGATGTGCCCATTTTGTTTAATATCATCTGTTGGTAACTCAACGCACCATCGCCGATAAATAAACATGCTTCATTAAGATCAACTATGGCTTTTTCAGGGGAAGAAACTTGATCATCACCCTCTTTTTTTAATTGGCCGTTCCGAAGCCTGTATCGTGAAAAATAAACCTCTCCTCTTCGCGCATCTATAAGCGGACAGATAAGATATGGAAAATAAGACGCCTGCACGGCAAGCGCATCAAGGCTTGAAACACCCACAATCGGTTTTCCAGATGCCGCTGAAAGACCCTTGACCGAACTTATTCCAATACGCAGGCCGGTAAAAGTACCCGGTCCCCGTGTAACGGCAAAACCATCCAGTTCAGAGAGGGACAGACCCGACAACCCCATGACTCTGTTTATCATCTCCATCAAATGCTTGGAATGGGTCTGCTTCCTGCCGGTTGTTATTTCTGCCAACAGGGATTTTTCTTGGACCACCGCAACGCTACAGCTCTTTGTAGCCGTATCAACGGCGAGTATTTTCATATCACCCATTCCGCATAACATTTCCTTCAATGGCAAGTGAAAGAACTTCATCCATGTTTTTTACAGAAACGAACTTAACTTTGCGCTTTATGTTCAACGGGATTTCTGCTAACTCTTTTTTGTTCTTTTCAGGAATAAGAATTGTACGAATCCCGCCTCTTATAGCACCCAAAGCTTTTTCCTTCAACCCCCCTATCGGAAGGACCCTCCCCCTGAGAGTAATTTCACCGGTCATGGCGATGTCTTTATTTACCGGTTTATTCACTAAAACAGAAATAAGAGCTGTCGCCATTGCAATACCGGCGGAAGGCCCGTCTTTGGGTATTGCACCCGCCGGAACATGAATATGAATATCCTTGTTTTCAAAAACATTTTCTTTAACGCCCAGCAAAGAAAGATTTGCCCGGGCATAACTGAGGGCCGCCCGAGCGGACTCTTGCATAATATCTCCAATTTGACCGGTTACGATCAGCTCTCCCTTTCCGCCGATTAAAGACGCCTCTACATACAGAACATCGCCGCCGGCCTGGGTCCAGGCCAATCCTGTGGATAAACCGACCTGGCTCTTTTCCTGATCCATTTCAGGATAATATTTCGCGACGCCAAGGTAGTTTTGCAGGTTGTTTTTTGTAATACGAAAAGGCCCTTTATTTCCTTCGGCGATTTTACGAGCCACCTTTCTGAAAAGAGATCCTATTTCACGTTCAAGGTTCCTTAAGCCGGCTTCGCAAGTATATTCTGTTATAATCTGATGCAATGCCCCAGAACTTATGGATATATTTCTGGACTTTAAACCATTTTCCTTTATCTGACGAGGAATAAGGTGCAGTTGAGCAATTATCTTTTTTTCTTCTTCCGTATATCCGGGAAGTGTAATAACCTCCATCCTGTCAAGAAGCGCTGACGGAATAGTGTCGGTCAAGTTTCCTGTAAGAACAAACATAACATTGGAAAGATCAAAGGGCAAATTAAGGTAATGATCACTGAAAGCAAAGTTCTGCTCAGGGTCAAGGGCCTCTAAAAGAGCGGATGAAGGATCTCCGCGAAAATCAGAGCCGAGCTTGTCAATCTCGTCCATCATGAAAACAGGATTGTTTGTGCCACACTGTTTTAAACCCTGCAATATGCGTCCGGGCAAAGCGCCGATATAGGTTCGGCGGTGGCCTCTGATCTCAGCTTCATCACGGATGCCTCCCAAAGAAATACGGATAAATTTTCGTTTCATGGCCTGTGATATGGCCTGTCCCAAAGAAGTCTTTCCCACCCCCGGCGGCCCCACAAAACAGAGAATCGGGCCTTTCATTTTGGGGTTAAGTTTGCGTACGCTTAGATATTCCAATATTCGATCTTTTACCTTGTCCAGGGCAAAATGGTCCTTATCCAGAACCTTTTTGGCCTGCTTGATATCGATGACATCTTTGGTCGTTTTACTCCAGGGCATATCGACCACCCAGTCCAGATACGTTCTCACAACCGAAGCTTCGGCAGAGTCAGGATACATTTTTTCCAGTCGTTTCAACTGCTTTAACGCTTCGTCATTCGCTGCTTTTGACATCTTGGCGCTTTTAATCTTTTTTTTGTAATCCTTTATTTCCTGTACTTTGTCATCGCTTTCACCAAGTTCCCTGTGAATCGCCCTAACCTGCTCTCTTAAAAAATAATCTCGCTGATTTTTTGAAATTTCATCCCTTACCTCAGACTGGATCTTAGCCTGCATAGACGACAGTTCCACTTCCCGTGCAAGCAACTCGTTTACTTTCTTGAGACGTTTAACAGGATCGATCAGTTCAAGCAACATCTGGGATTCTTCAATTTTTAACCTAAGATTTGATGCCACAAGATCCGCAAGCTTTCCCGGATCTTCGATACTTTCTAAAACCGCACTGACATCACTGGTCATTTCACCACGCAAATCCAAAATCTTTTCGGAGTGCTCCCGAATATTCCGCATCAGGGCTTCAACCTCAAGACTGATTTTTTTAATCGGAGGCTCAACAATAGTTTCAATTTTTACACGATATAAAGATTTTTTTAAAACGTATTTAAGAATCCTTGCCTTAGCAATGCCCTGAACAAGGGCTTTAATGCTGCCGTCTGGAAGTTTCAGAATTCGCAGGATCCGGCTTACAGTTCCGACGGTAAAAATTTGATCCGGCTTCGGGTTTTCAATGCCCGGATCCTTTTGCGTTACAATTAACAAAAATCCGTCTTTTGCCACTGCTTCTTCCACAGCGCGAATCGATTTTTTGCGTCCAACAAAAAGTGGAAGAAGCATGTCATTAAAAATAACAACATCTCTTACCGACAATAAAGGGAGCGTATCGGGATATTTTGTACCCTTGTCATCTTCTTCAATAATACTGATAAGATCATCCTTGTCAGTTTCAGCCATTTTTTTCTCCTGATATCATTATTACTTAACTCAAGTTATACAATCATTTTTCGATCATTGAGATTTGCCTGCCCCGTTAAATAAATCCTAAGATTTAATTCAAAGCATTATCTAACGGGGTCGATTGGTGTTATGTCATCTGATTTTATGACATAGAAACATAAAAAATCAGTCTTTAGATAATAAAACGTGTTGAATCCGGTATTTTTTTACAAAATTAACAAACAGTATAAGACATAATTCTTTTTTGACAATATCACCTCTGACGATTTGGCATATCCATGCGTCTTAAATCAAGAGCCTTGACAACTTCTTTTCCCCGAATTTCATGGGAAGCACTATGGCAAGAATGTTAATCATAAAAGCTGCGGCAAACGATCCGATGATCCATATCCACATAAAACCACTTAACGGGGTTTCTTTTATTCCGGCTGTAAAAAGGTTGTAAACAGGGCCTGCTTGAATGATGATTACGGCGCCTATATATCCTGCGCATGCGATCATAAAGAGAAGCCCGCCGAAACTGGTGACGGTTTGTGCCGGGTTTTCCGATTTAAAATCCGGATACGCCGCGCCGAAGCCTATCCCCATGGAGACAACACCGGGAACCATAAAAAAAATGTTGATTATGGAAAGTCCCATCATAAAAGGGGAAACCTTGAGCAAAATGTTGGTTGCGACAATCAGGATTTCGGTTAATATGAGCAGAGGTAAATAATAGATGATAAACTTTATCCAAAGATAGTTCGCAAGTGGTATTGGAGCCGATTTTACCAGCCAGAACGCCTCCTTTTCAGTGCTGACGGCAGGATAAGCGAACCGGGCGGTAACAGCGGTAAGGACAAAACCGGCAAGGCCCATATTCAGGAACGAGAGAAGATTCTGTAAGTATACGGTTTTTATGGGAGCTTTTTCAATGGGGAGAACATTGAAATTATAAATATAAATGACAACAAGGGCCGCAACAAGAAATAGTTGTGACCACTGTGTCTGGTCCCGGAAAAAAGTTCTGAGTTCCTTTACTGCAAATGCCCTGACCGGCCGTGACAAAAATGTTAAGAAACGGCTACGGGTGCCTTTGTAATTAAACAACCGAAGCTGTGCGGTTCTTGTCTTTGAAAGCCCTTTAAAATAAATGGCTTCCGCAATGATTATAACCATAAACACTATTACTCCGGCGAAACTCCATAACAGCGCAAGCTGAAACATCCCTTCCGTGATATTACCGTAAAGCAAGGCTTTCATGCTGTCAAATGCCCATGTACTGGGAAGATATGGCGGTGCCGGGGTCTTTAAGGCTTTAAGATAAACAAGTGCGGTTGCAAAAGCTTCGGGATCAACCAAACGTTCCGGACGTAAAAATCGAAACGCAAAAAAGAGTACCAGAAAAAAACAAAGACCGATGAATAAACCTATGTTTCTTATACGGCTTGCCGCTAAAAAATTCACAGCGGTTATAACCAGAACGGCGCTTAACCCTGATGCAATGATCGAAAGGGATAACAGTGTCATTACCATATTGATATAAAAAAGAAAACCGGTCTGATAAACAATGCCGTATGAAATAAATACGGGGAGCGTATATACAATGACCATCCACGAACTGTCTGCAGTGCTTTCTATCCACCTGGCAATAAAAACCTTGTAACTTGGAACCGGCAGGGAGTGTACAAGAGACAGGTCTCTGCTCAGGTACAGCTTGGAGAGTGAGGTTAGGATGCTGCTGAAAACAAGAAGGAAAAAAAAAGTAAGGAGAATCATGGAAAGCAGCTTGCAGGCAAGGATATCTCCCAGCTCCGCTATCTCCTTAAAATAGCCAAGAACCCGCAGTGAAACAGCAAATATGCCCCCCCAAAAAACTATCCCGATCGTTCCAAACAATAAAAGCTTAAATAAACCGCCCGTGTTGTTTTTTGAAAATCTTTTGCCTTTAAAAGAACAAATCCTTGGCATTAAAAGTGTGATGATATTTTTCATTCTTCTGTTAATCTAATGAATACCTGTTCAAGATCCGCATCTGTTTCATTGACCTGGCGTTTTAAATCCTCAGGAGTGCCTGAAGCGATCAGCGCTCCCTTATGGATGACCCCGATACGATCACATATATCATCGGCCACCTTCAGGGTATGGGTCGAAATAAAAATAGTTACGCCTTGTTCTGCAAGACTCCGAAAAAGATTCTTGACCATCTTGATTGCCAAAGGATCAAGGCCCACCATGGGTTCATCCACAATGATTACCTCAGGATCATGAACAAGGGCCGCGGCCATTACAAGCCGTTGTTTCATTCCGTGAGAGTACGACTCAATAAGATCATCAGACCAGTCAGACAAAAAAAACATCTCCAGTTTTTCTTGAGATTTTATTAAAAATACATCCTCCCCCACCCCATACAAATCGGCAATAAACTTAAGAAACTCCATGCCGGTAAGTTTTTCATAAAGATACGGCCTTTCGGGAATAAAGCCTATTTTACGCTTGGCTTTTTCCGGGTCCGATTCCATATTTATACCACAGATCATAACGGTGCCTAATGTGGGTGCAAGAATTCCTCCAATCATATTTATTGTGGTTGTTTTTCCTGCGCCGTTTGGACCAATAAATCCGAATATTTCCCCTTTTGGAATCAAAAGATTCAGATTATCCACGGCCACAAAATTACCGTATCTTTTGGTCAAAGCTTTAAGTTCTATCATTTCGTCTGTTTAATAATCTTTAATTTTATTTTTCCTATAATGGTTATTAAATCAAGCTGTTGCCTTAGTTCTCCACTTGAAAACCTTATGTGAGTCACATCTGCCGGGATTTGTCCAAAAAGCGAGTCCACGGTTATCCACTTCCCAATGTAAAGAAGATTCCATGCATGATAATAAAATCGTCCGTTTAAATAAACGAGACCGGCTTCAAGCTTAGCGGGTATGCCCGCCGCCCTTGCAAGAGCAGCCAGGAGTACGGCATGTTCATTACAGTCTCCTGCACGGTTTTCAATAACGGCAAGAGCATCCGGCAGAGAAATAACGGGTCGTTTTTCAATATTTTTATTCATCCAGTCAAGCAGCTTTATGGTTTTATTTAAGGGGGTTTCATCGGCCTCAACAATCTTTTTTACCAGGTTGCGAATCTTTGGATGATTAGATTCAATAAATGGGGTAGGCTCTAAAAACCTAATTTGGGACTCTTTTAATTCGGTTACGTCATAATCAGTTGTCGCATCCGGCAGAGACTCCCTGTTAATGATAAGGAAATTACCGTTTAAAGACTGCCTTCCGCCGTGGAGACTGATATGGTCGTATGGTATGCCGCTGATTTCAGCCTCCAGTCTTGTAAGCGTCTCGGCATTGTTGATCGGCACATTTGACGGGACAGAAACATCCATGGTAAGATCTTGACTCGATTCAACAGGAAAATCAAAAAGAGCATGGTCACGGGTCGTCTTTTCGAGACTGATTCCGAGGAACCCTTTTTCTTTTATCACTTCGCCATTTTCCCCGACCCAGACCAGTTGAGTTACCCCCTTAAACATCATGGCTATCTTTTTGGCCCTTTTTTTTACTCCCATATTCAGAATCTCTTCATACTCAATGACCCTGACGCTGACGGGTTCACTGGCCATGGTTGCAGGGTCGAAGATTTGAAAAGCAACTTCGTTGCCGGGTTCTATTCCGGAAGCCTCCACAGCATTTATTATACCAGCGGCCAGGTATAACTTTTCCGGAATCTTGATATTGAAACGACCTGTGGACTCAAGTCCATGTGTTTTAATTGAAAGTACATTACCGGAAACACCCCCTTGTGCTGAGAAAACAAATCGTCCCGAACTGATATTAAAATCGAATGAAGAGAGTGTAAAATCAGGATATAGTCTCCCGACAGTCTTAAGGTTTATATCCTGTACCAGCCCCATTGTGTTGATACGCATATATAAGGTTTCTTTCAGAAGATACCCATTTTCTCTTTTTAAAAAACTTGTATGTGATGCGCCAATTTTACGACCATTTTGTAAAATATTCATCCATGAGTCCCTTTCAAGAGGGGCGTCTATGGATGAAAAAAACGGTTTTGGAGGTTCATATAGAAATTTACTAAACAAATCCAATCGGATACAAAATAGCACCGCAAAAACAAGTCCGAATGCAAAGACGGTGATCCAGAACGGCTTCATTCTTTTGAATGACATGGCGAACGTTAATTTCATAGAAATCATCTTTAGTATATTTTTATCAAATCATATTGAAATGACAAGATATCTGATATTAGTCAATAAAATATTCGAATGAAATTTTTGTATCAATCAAGAAATATTTTCAATAGAATTACGGGAGCCTTCACTCCATTAAGGAAGCATGCCAACTTGTTATTGATAAAACAGAATGAAAGTGTTATTTGTTAACCTAAAAAAATTTGAGAAGTTGCCGGTTTACAATCCAATAAGCTCGCATGGGGTTAAATAATTTAATGTATCGGAAATTCTAAAACTTCTTGAGGATACAGGTTTATCAATGGCAACCTGTTTGTGATGTCAAAATGGAATGCTGGAATGTTGGGAGTAATGGCGAAACTAAACCTTTTTATTGTAAAAAACTCCTTCGAACTCATCATTCCATTACTCCATCATTCTATTATTCCAATTTGGAGCGAGGCCCCTAAGTTCGTGCCTGAACCAAAATTCATGTTCAGATCAAATTAGAATACCGAAATTCGAAACACTTGTTGACTTGAATTTTCTATGAATTTCTTAAGCGTGAGAGGGAACTGTTTTGGCATTAATAAATCCGGATAAAAAGGAGGCTGAGGTAAAATTAGTTTACTACGGTCCAGGTAGAGCCGGGAAGACCAGCAACCTAAAATATATCTACAATAAATTTGAAAAGCGTATCAAAGGTAAGCTGGCATCCATAGATACAAATGGCGACAATGCCCTGTTTTATGATTCTTTACCTTTGGAAATCGGCATGGTAAAAGGTTATAAAATCAAAGTTCAACTTTACACCGTACCCGGCCAGGTTAAATACAATGCCACTAAAAAATTGGTCTTAAAAGCAGTGGATGGCATTGTTTTTGTAGCTGACTCCATGGTGCTAAGGCAAGAATTGAATATCGCGTCCCTACAGGAACTTAAAGAAAATCTGGCTATACTTGGGAAAGATATTCTTCAGACCCCCCTTGTCTTTCAGTATAACAAAAGAGATCTGTCGGAACAGAACATTCCCCTTTTATCTTACAACACACTGGAAAAGGACTTGAACAATCAATTACTGGCACCTTCTTTTGAAGCAAGTACGGTAACCGGCTTTAATGTGGTTGAAACTGTTAAGAAAGCAATATCTTTAACGGTAGCCTCAATCAAAGGAAAACTGTAACCTAAGATGAGCGTTTCAAATTTTAAAAGGGAAGCAAACATCTTTTATTTTTAATGAATTAAATTGATTTATATTTTTAAAATTTGAAACCCTTCGGGATTGCCGATCTTACCGCATCTACTGCGTCAGATACCGTCCCGCATAGTTGACTATAGCGAAACAGTATCTTCCTTGTATCTGCGGCAACCTCGACAATCGCTCAACTTAGGTGTAGTCTAAAATATCATAAAAAATCGTGTCAGACTGATGTCTATTCAATGGGGTCGGAGGTTTTAAACCAATGGGCGATATTAATGAAATTATAAACATGGATGTTGATCTAAAAATAAGAGAAGCCGAGACTTACAGATCCCAAGGACTTTTTGCGGAATCACTTGAAATATATGAGGAAATACTTTCTGTTTTCACTAAACTCGATCCCGATATCAAAAAAAACATCCGGGAAAAAATTACCCGGTTAAAAGATGAAATCGAACGGGTTGAAAAAGAAGATCCATTCTTGTTTAATCAGGACATTCCCCATCTCGGTCAGACTCCGGAAGCTTCCGCAATTCTCGCCAACGCGTCGTCTTTAAAGGAATTGGGCCTCTTTAAAGAAGCTGCGGAAGAATATACAAAACTGTTTGACAAAGAGTATCCAATTAAAAAAATCATCGGAGACTTGTCAGAATGCTTGTTTGCAATCCATTCGCCGTCCAGGGTTATCGATCACATTGAAAAATTGATTAAAGAAAGAGAGTTAAGTGACTTGGATAAGTCCAATATTAATTTCGCGCTGGGTGCCGAGATGGAAAAGCGAGGTCATTCGGATCTTGCAATAGAACTTTACGAATCTGTCAAAAAAATCGATCCGGGATATGAAGGATTGCATACTCGAACCAAACTGCTTCAAAGCGGCCGCGCTTATGATTCCAGATACAGTTACCTCATCGAATCCAAACTGGTTACGACTACCCAGCTACAAAATGCCCTGGCAATATCCAAAAAAACAAAAAAGAGTGTAGAATATGTCCTTATGGAACAGAATAGGATAGAAAAGGAAGAGATTGGAAAATCCCTTTCACTGTTCTTCAAGTGTCCTTTCATCTCCTTTAATCCGGATATGCCGGTCCCTTATGAACTGTTAACAAAGCTGAAACAATCTTTTCTTTTACAGTATAGCTGGGTTCCGCTAAATTGGGACATGAAAAGCGGGACCGTGGATATTTTGATTGATGACCCTACGGACCTTATTAAAACCGATCACCTAGCGGCTCTGATATATACTAACAATATCAATTACTTCGTCGGTATAAAAGAAGATATCGTAAAAATTATAAAATACTTTTTTGATAAAAGGCATGAAACCGGGGACCTTTCCGAGGAGCATGCTGCGAACAGTTTTGACATCATACCGGATATCGAGTTTGAGGAAGATGAAGAAGACGAGATTGCCGAAGAGTTTGATGAAGGCTCCAGCCAGGTGGTACGAATGGTGGATCAGATTCTCATTTCGGCATACAGAAAAGAGGCCTCGGATATCCATATCGAACCGTCTCCCATGACCAAGACTGCCAGCATCCGCTTTAGAATTGACGGGGTCTGCCAGGATTTTTTGCAGGTGCCGATTACTCATGCCAGGGCTATTCTTTCAAGAATCAAAATTATGAGTGGGCTTGATATTGCTGAAAAGCGTCTCCCCCAGGACGGCAAAATCAAATTCAAGCGCAAGGGGATTAAACCGTTTGAGCTTCGAATTGCTACACTCCCCACTGTAGGCGGGTATGAAGACGTGGTTTTGAGAATTCTGGCCGAAGCCGGCGCCAGAAACCTTGAAGATGTGGGATTGGATGATGAAAAACTTAACATCGTTAAAAAAGTCATTTCCCAACCCACCGGACTCTTCCTGGTTGTAGGACCCACCGGTTCCGGAAAAACCACCACGCTTCATTCAGCCCTCGGATATATCAACAAACCCGAGATAAAGATATGGACTGCGGAAGACCCTGTGGAAATTACCCAACTTGGCCTACGGCAGGTCCAATGCCAGTTTAAAATCGGTCTTGATTTTGCAAGAATTATGAGAGCGTTTTTACGGGCCGATCCTGATGTAATTATGATCGGCGAAATGCGAGACAAAGAGACTGCCTCCATCGCGGTTGAGGCATCACTCACCGGCCATCTGGTATTTTCAACCTTGCATACCAATAATGCACCGGAAACCGTTACCCGTCTACTAGACATGGGCATCAATCCGCTTAATTTTTCCGATGCTTTTCAAGCGGTGCTGGCCCAAAGGCTGGCAAGGGTGCTGTGTCCAAAATGCAAGAAAAAATATCACCCTTCAGACGAAAACATTGCTGAGATTAAAAAGCTTTATGGCAAAGAGCATTTCGATTCTTCCGGTCTTAAACTCACGCCGGAAACCGTTATTTACCAGGCTGAGGGTTGTGATGAGTGCTACGGAAGCGGGTATAAAGGAAGACTCGGAATTTATGAATTGATGGAAGGAACAAAAGAAATAAAAAGAATGATCAAAAAAGAGGCCTCTCCCGAGGAACTCTTTACCCAGGCATGCAAAGAAGGTATGACCACTCTGGTACAAGATGGTATTGCCAAGGTGCTGCAAGGGCTGACCGATACAACCGAGATACGTCGGGTTTGTGTCAGTTAGCCGGTTTCCGTGTTAACCCATGCTTAAATTCAGGGGTACTGACTTAATGTAAATTCAGATTCAACATATTTTAATGAGGAATCTACACCTTGAAGGCATTTCAAAGATGAACGTCGAACATCGAACGTTGAACATCGAATAATGTATTCTACCATTTATAATAAAGACAAAGCGAAGCGCCTTCCACATTCGACGTTCGACGTTGAACGTTCGATG
>JAFDEW010000055.1 GCA_019310125.1 Deltaproteobacteria bacterium
TGTGGCTGATCATCCTCTCAGACCAGCTAACCATCGAAGCCTTGGTAGGCCATTACCCTACCAACAAGCTAATGGTACGCGGGCTCATCTCCAAACAGTAGCTTACATGTAGAGACCACCTTTGATCTTTAAAACCGAAGTTCTATAGATATTATCCGGTATTAGCTCGCCTTTCGGCGGGTTATCCCCGATTCGGAGGTAGATTGCCCACGCGTTACTCACCCGTTCGCCACTTTACTATCTTTAGCAAGCTAAAGAGTTCTCGTACGACTTGCATGTGTTAAGCACGCCGCCAGCGTTCATTCTGAGCCAGGATCAAACTCTCCAATTAAAATATATCACAATGAATTAACTACGAAACCTAACTCACAAGCTGTCACTATTTAGTTTTCAAAGATCAAGAATCGCCGTTAGTTAAAACGGCTTTTTCAGTCCATTCTGTTAAAAGGAAACAGTTTGGAACTTTTATTATATTAAATCGATCTGTTTTGTCAAGACTTATTTTAATAATTTTATCTTAATTTTTTACCAAAATTATTATTATTTATCTATAGACACAAACGAACAATTTAAAATTAATTGCTTGTCTTGTCAAGACTTATTTTTAAGTATTTTTATTTTATGATACCGTTTTTTTCCTGCCCGCAATAGTATTTCCATATCAACGATATCCCTATCGGTTAACAGGTAATCAAAGGATTCTATCCGCTGGCCGTTAACATAGGCCCCTCCCTGCTCAATGAGCCTTCTGGCCTCACTTCCCGATTTTGATAGACCTACTATATGATACAACTTAAATGCCGGAATACCCTCTTTTAACCGGTCTATCTCTATGTTTGAATGTGGGGTCGAATCAACACTCCCTGCCGCTTCAATCTCTAAGGCCGGTAAAACACCACCATTCCGATGGATCGAACTTGACGGCATAATGTCTTTAGGAACAACTTGAGTGCCAAATTGGCTCTTAGCATCATTATATGCATTGACCGCCGCTTCCTTTCCGTGCGCAATCCGAGTGGTTTCAAATGCCAGGACAACCTTAGCGCTGTTTAAATCGGCACCACTTAATTTCTCAAGCGCCTTGATCTCATCCATGGGCAAAAATGTGAACAGAGCCATAAATCTGGCGACATCTCTATCATCTGTATTTACCCAGTACTGATAGTAATTATATGGCAACGTTCTATCCGGATCAAGCCACACAGCACCTTCAGCTGTTTTACCCATCTTTGCGCCGCTGCTGGTAGTTATTAACGGAAAGGTAATCCCAAATACGGTTTCTTGACGAATCCTTCTAATCAGATCAACTCCGGCAACAATGTTGCCCCATTGATCACTCCCTCCCATCTGCAATTTACATCCATAACGATCATAGATTTCCAGAAAATCATAAGCCTGTAAAAGCATATAATTAAATTCAATAAAATTAAGACCTTCTTCGGATTCAAGGCGCATTTTATAGCTTTCGGCTTTTATCATACGATTCACAGAAAAGTGTCGTCCGAAATCTCTTAAAAAAGGTATATATTCTAATTTAGTCAACCAATCGGCATTGTTTAACATCAGCGCCTTGTTATCGCTAAAGTCGATAAAACGAGACAGCTGTTTTTTAATACCCATTGCGTTCTTATCCACCATATCAGGCGTTAGAAGCTGACGCATTTCAGTCTTTCCACTGGGATCACCCACAAGGCCTGTCCCGCCTCCTATAAGCGCTATAGGGCGATGACCGTATCTTTGCATATGTGCAAGCGACATTATCGGAACAAGGCTCCCCACATGGAGACTGGATGCTGTTGGATCAAAACCGATATAACAAGTCACTTGCCCGGCTTCGAGATATTGGTCCAGCGCTTTCTCATGTGTTCTCTGATCAACAAAACCTCTTTCTTTTAGTATATCGATCAATTTCAACATGTTATACTTATCTCATTCATAATTTTCAAGTTATTTATTTGCATACTCTACCGCCCGGGTTTCGCGTATAACTGTAACCTTGATCTGTCCTGGAAAGGTCAGTGACTCCTCAATTTTCTTGGCAATATCTCTGCTGAGAAGCGTGGACTCTTCATCAGAAATAATACCACTTTCTACGATAACCCTGAGTTCCCTCCCGGCCTGAATAGCATAAGTGTTCGCAACCCCATTAAATGATTTCGCTATATTTTCAAGATCTTCTAACCTTTTGATATAATTTTCAAGCAGCTCCTTACGAGCTCCGGGTCTTGCCCCTGATAAAGCATCAGCAGCTTGTATCAATAAATCATACACCGAACTCGGCGGCACATCCTCATGATGAGCAGCAATGGCATGAACGATCTCCGGTGTTTCACCATATTTTTTTGCAAGCTTAGAACCGATTATCGCATGCTGGCCTTCAACCTCGCGGTCAATCGCCTTTCCGATATCATGCAATAATCCCATGCGCCTCGCAAGTTTCGAGTTAAGTCCCAATTCAGATGCCATAATACCACTTATAACACCCACTTCGACCGAATGCTGCAGAACATTCTGAGCATAACTGGTACGAAATTTTAATCGACCGATATAGTTAATAAGCTCGCTATGAATACCGTGAACACCCAGATCAAAGGCCGCCTGTTCTCCAGCTTCTTTTATGGTTAAATCAACCTCTTTCCCAACTTTTTTAACAACATCTTCAATTCGAGCCGGATGAATCCGACCGTCCGCTATTAATCGCATCAGTGAAAGCCTGGCAACCTCGCGTCGAACCGGATTAAAACCAGACAAGATAACCGCCTCAGGAGTATCATCAATGATAAGATCAATGCCGGTCGCCGCCTCAAGTGCACGAATATTTCTACCTTCTCTCCCAATTATTCGCCCTTTCATCTCATCGTTTGGAAGTTGAACCACTGAAACAGTATGTTCAGCAACGAAATCTCCGGCGTACCTTTGTATAGCAGTAGCCATAATCTTCGTGGCTTTTTTTGTTGCCTGCTCTTTTGTTTCATTCTCTATCCTTTTAATAATTTTGGCGCCTTCATATCGTGCCTCGTTTTCCATGGCTCTGACCAGAAGTTCTTTGGCCTGACCCGCGGTTAAACCGGAAATCTTTTCGAGTTGTCTTTTCTGTTCTTCAATAAGTTTATTATATTTAATTTTAGTCCGACCTATTTCTTCCTCTCTGATCCCAAGCGTTTTCTCTTTTCGCAAAAAGTCCCGTTCTCTGCGTTCGAATTGATCTATCTTTCGATCGATATTCTCCTCTTTTTGTATCAACCGTTGCTCTTTTTCTTTTAATTCATCTTTAGTCTCTTTAGTATCAGCATCAAAGTCACTTTTCATCTTGAAAAGGTTGTCTTTGACCTCCAGTTGGGCTTCTTTTATCAGAGTTTCTGATCTTCTCTTGGCATCCTCTAATATTCGTGAAGTCTCCCTTTCAGCCGCTTTAACTTTTTGAGCTACAATTATCCCTTTAACCCAATAGGCAATTGCAAAGCCTATTACGAATGCAATCATCCCTATTACTAAATTAGATTCATTCATTAGCCTACTCCCCGGAAATATTCATATGTAACACTCTCATCGATATTAAACCTTTACATTTTACCTGTACAAATCTTCAACAGGTCAATTTAATATCAGATAAAATTAAATTAGTCGCTATACGATACGACTTATGAAGAATGTAATATTAAGGCAGATTATGAATGAGAATTTTAGGAAAAGAAAGGTAAGATAGCTAAAAAATTAATTAGTTCTGTATGCATTTAATGTTATAATAGATTTGCATCACACTTCCTGCCATATAAGATTGATGGCCATCTTTGATCTGAACTAAGCAGGACCCCTGCCACAATGCCGTGTTGGGAGGTCTTTGAACCAATAAGATAAAGTGGGCGCCTTTTAATTTCTTTAGGCTTTTCTGTACAAGCAGAACATGCGCACCAAAATCAGGGAAGGCTCCCTTCAAATAGATGTTGGGTCAAAGAACATCTTCCAATCACAAACACAGCAGGGGTCAACCGCCTGGTTTAAAAAACATTAAGATCATTTTTTATCCTGGGAGGATAACAAATGGCTAAATTTGTCATTGGGTCATACAGACATTAAGGGAGATCATGGAAAATACAAACTCAGTGGATTCAACTTGTTATAAACCTTCAATCAGTTACCGCAGCATCCAATTCGCATATCAGATTGGCTGATTTTTTTGATATATTTATCAACAAGTCTGAGTATTTTCTTTTTTGCTCAATATTTTCATTCGCAATATTAAGTGCAGCTAGAATCAAAGTCGCAAATTTAGTAACAGATGACTGGGTCGAATGTTGAGTTTCAACCTTCGTCACTTCTTTGACAAGGTAATCAGCAACCTCTTTAGCATTGGTTATATCTGATTCTGTTTTAAATGTATAAGGCTGCCCAAAAAGTTCTATTGTTACAAGTTGGTCCAATGAATAAGTTCTTCTGCCTTTTTAGAATCATCCCTTTTGGTCTCTATTCAACCTCTGTAATATCCTCTAGCCTGACCAAAAGACTATCAATCTTTGACCGGATCAAATTTTTCTCTTGTGTGTATTTGCTTTCAGCATCAACCTTACCTTGAAGCTCTTCCTCTAATCTCTTACTTTTATTGCTAAGTTCTAGGTTTGTCGCCTCAAGTGACTTATAAACATCGATTAATTTTTCAACTTTTTTTTCAATTTCTTCAAATTGTCTTAAGATAATTTCATTATCCAACCTTACACCTCATAATCTGTTTATTTAATATAATCTTTTATGTAAGCGAAAGTCAAGATTTATTCCTTACCCGATTCCGCAAAATGTTTTCAACCATCATAAGGTCATGAATGGTGTTAACCCCAATAATCTCCCCGCTATCATCACCAATAAGCACCCCCACAACCTTTCCTTCCCTATATCCTATTTCAATAAATAGTTACCGCGTGGTATTTTCCTTATTTCACCCATTTCATTTTTTGTTCTAACCTATGAGCAGTGAATCCTTTGTGTTAAACAAAAAGGGCAAACCAAATTATTGGTCTGCCCTCGTTATATAAATTCAGCAATCATTCCCCGTATCTCAGGGATAAATATAACCTAAAAAACCAACGGTATAATTTTTACTATTGCCTTGTTTCAGCAAGTCTTATTCGTTGCAAGGCTCTTTCCAGAGCTGCCTTGGCTCTTGCGAAGTCGACATCCTCAGTTTCCTTTTCCAAACGTTTCTGGGCTCGTTCCATTGCAGCCTGTGCACGTCCGGTATCAATATCACGCCGCCTTTCAGCCGATTCTGCCAGCACCGTAAGTTTATCCGGAAGCGCCTCGGCAAATCCACCGCTGGCAAAAATATGTCTTTGCCCCCCGTCTGCAACCGTATAATGGATCGTACCTGTTTTTAGGGTTGTCAAAAAAGTGGTATGGCCGACAAGTACGCCAAACTCACCAAGACTACCGGGAGCCACCGCAATTTGAACTTCTTCGCTAACCACCACTTTTTCAGGGGTAACCACTTCTAATGTAATATTTCCAGCCATCCGTTTGCCCTCACAACTATATTTATTCTGCCATCTTTTTGGCCTTTTCTAGGACCTCATCAATCCCACCAACCATGTAGAAGGCCTGCTCAGGGATATCATCGTGTTTACCTTCAACTATTTCTTTAAAGCCTTTTACGGTATCTTCGATCTTTACATAGGCCCCGGGGACGTTGGTAAATACTTCAGCAACATGGAAAGGCTGAGACAAAAATCGCTGAATTTTTCGTGCCCGTCCCACTGTAATTTTATCCTCATCAGACAACTCATCTATTCCTAATATTGCGATAATATCCTGAAGTTCTTTATATTTTTGTAGAATTTGCTGAACCTGACGGGAAGTGTGGTAATGCTCATCACCGATATAAGCCGCATCGAGAATTCTGGATACGGAATCAAGGGGATCCACCGAAGGATATATCCCGAGTTCCACCAGTTGCCGGGAAAGAACCACCGTACCGTCAAGATGTGCAAATGTTGTCGCCGGCGCCGGGTCCGTCAAGTCGTCTGCGGGCACATAAACACACTGTACTGCCGTAATCGAGCCTTTGTCTGTCGATGTGATCCGTTCCTGAAGTTCGCCCAGGTCAACAGCCAGGGTCGGTTGATATCCAACCGCCGAAGGCATTCGTCCCAAAAGTGCGGAAACCTCGGAACCGGCCTGGGTAAACCGGAAGATGTTGTCGATGAAAATAAGAACGTCCTGCCCTTCTTCATCCCTGAAATATTCCGCGGCGGTCAGGGCTGAAAGTGCAACCCGAGCCCTGGCTCCCGGAGGTTCGGTCATCTGCCCATAAATCAGGGCAGCCTTGGGAAGAACTCCGGAATCCTTCATCTCATGGTAAAGGTCATTCCCCTCACGAGTCCGCTCACCAACACCGGCAAAAACGGAAATACCGCCGTGCTCCATGGCAATATTGTGCACCATTTCCATCATGATAACGGTTTTTCCCACACCGGCGCCCCCGAACATCCCCATTTTACCCCCTCTGGGGAATGGCACCAGCAGATCAATAACCTTAACACCGGTCTCGAGAACACGAACCGAGGTATCCTGTTCCGTAAATTTCGGGGCATGACGATGTATAGGCATCATCTTTTCCTGGCTGACCGGTCCCAAACCATCCACAGGCCTTCCAACCACATTAAGAACTCGTCCAAGTCCGGCTGCACCTACAGGCATCATAATGGGCATGCCCGTATCCTTAACCGGCATCCCCCTGATAAGACCGTCGGTGACATCCATTGCAATGGTACGGACAACATTATCGCCCAGATGCTGCGCAACCTCAACAACAAGATTGTCAGCCTCATCGCTGATGGCTGGATTGCTGATCAGAAGTGAAGTAAGAATCGTAGGAAGTTTACCCTGTTCAAACTCCACATCAACCACAGGCCCAATAACCTGCATTATTTTACCTATATTCTCTCCCATCTATAGACCTCCGAATCTGTTATTTGTTATTTGTTAATCGATTAACAAACAACGAGTGACTATTTCCCAGGTTTTACCCTTTAAGGGCCTCGGCACCGCCGACGATATCCATCAACTCAGCGGTAATGGTCGCCTGCCGAGCCTTGTTGTATGCCAGAGTAAGATTTTCTATCATATCGTCACAAGCCTTGGACGCATTGTCCATGGCCATCATCCGTGCGGCATGTTCACTGGTAGACGTCTCCAGCAACGCCCTGTACAATTGGGCATATACGCTCATTGGCAGCAACTCACCCAGAAGCTCATCGGGAGACGGCTCACAAATATGCTCCGCCAGATACGGCTTGTCCTGGTCTTCGATCTCATCCTCATCAGTTTCCAATGGCGGTATCGGAAGCAACTGTTTTATTGTCGCGACCTGTCGTCCCATGCCGATGAACTCTGAATAAACAACATAGACCTCGTCATATTCTCCATTAAGGAATCCGTCTATCAAGCCCTTGCCGACTGTGGAAGCAATATTGAACTTAATCACAGTCCCAATGACCCCAATATGCTCGCTAATGATAGGAATTTGTTCTTTACGGCCCCAATCACGTCCCTTTTTGCCAAAGTTTGTAACGGAGAACTCTATATCCTCATCGTCTCCGGCTTCTTTTATAAATGAACCGGCTTTGGAAATAAGGTGTGCATTGAAACCGCCGCACAAACCCCTATCGGAAGTGCACAAAATAATATGTTTTTTTATGACTTCCTCATGCGGCAAAAGAAGAGGGCTGGTTTCATCTCCTGCCCGACCTGAAAGACCTCCAAGAATTTCGGCGAACTTTTCAGCATAGGGTCGAAAGCCTTCCATATTGTTCTGGGCACCGCGCAATCTGGAAGCAGCCACCATGTTCATGGCTTTTGTGATTTGTTTCGTCTTTTTTACCGCACCTATTTTTGTTTTGACCTCTTTTAACGTCGCCATACAAATCAGCCTTTATAATTCAAGTTATTTGTTATTTTGTTTCGATTACCTAATTTATACCAATCAATAAACAACAAACAACTATTTGATTGTATCCTTGAACTCCTCGTCATAAGCGTTCAAGGCCTCAGTCATAACCTTGTCAAGGTCATCCGATATTTCCTGTTTCTCCGCAATTTCAGTAAAAATCTGAGCGTACCTGTCTTCAATAAATGGGTACAGGCCTGCCTCATATTTCTCTAAAACGTTAACCGGATACTTGTCCAGAAAACCTTTTGTTCCCGCATAGAGTATGGTCACCTGTTTTTCAACCGTGAGCGGTGTAAACTGAGGCTGCTTCAAAATCTCGACGAGTCTTTCTCCACGGGCAAGCTGTGCCTGAGTCCCCTTGTCAAGGTCGCTTCCAAAAGCGGCAAACGCTTCAAGTTCACGGTATTGGGCCAGATCAAGCCGCAAAGTACCGGCCACCTGTTTCATGGCCTTAACCTGAGCCGCACCCCCCACGCGGGACACCGAAAGTCCGACATTGATTGCAGGCCGAACCCCCGCAAAAAACAGACTGGGCTCAAGAAAGATCTGGCCGTCGGTAATGGAAATAACATTTGTCGGAATATATGCGGACACGTCACCGGCCTGGGTCTCGATAATGGGAAGCGCTGTCAGAGATCCGGCACCCAGTTCGTCGTTGAGCTTAGAGGCCCGTTCCAGTAGGCGGGAGTGATTATAAAAAATATCACCGGGGTAGGCTTCACGACCTGGCGGACGTCTTAAAAGAAGCGAAACCTGGCGATATGAGACCGCCTGTTTTGAAAGGTCATCATAAATGATGAGCGCATGCATTCCTTTGTCCCGGAAATATTCTCCCATGGCGCATCCCGCATAAGGAGCGATATATTGTAATGTCGCCGGATCGCTGGCACAGGCGGCAACAACCGTGGTATATTCCATGGCCCCGTGTTTTTCAAGGGCGGCTACGACCTGTGCAACCGTTGATTTCTTCTGGCCGCAGGCCACGTAAATGCAGTAAACCTCAGTATTTTTCTGGTTAATGATGGCATCTATGACAAGCGCCGTTTTACCGATCTGTCGGTCACCAATGACCAGCTCCCGCTGTCCGCGGCCCACCGGTGTCATGGCGTCAACCGCTTTTGCTCCGGTGTACATGGGTTCATGAACGCCCTTTCTGGCAATAACACCCGGCGCAACCATCTCGACCCTTCTGGTTTCCTTGGCATCTATGGGTCCCTTGCCATCGATAGGTTCACCTACTGCTGAAACCACCCGTCCCAGGACGGCTTCTCCCACAGGGACCTCAGCAATGCGGCCGGTACGCTTGACCATATCACCTTCTTTGATACCAAAGTCGTCACCCATAACGGCAACACCCACGTTGTCTTCTTCAAGGTTCAGCACAAGACCAAAAACGCTGCCCGGGAATTCAACCAGCTCCATAGCCATAACCTTTTCCAGACCATACACTCTGGCAATACCATCACCCACCGACAAGACAACTCCTGTTTCACTCAGTTCAACTTTCTTGTCGTAATCCTTAATCTGTTCCTTAATGATCTGACTTATTTCTTCAGCTTTTAGTTCCATTATACACTCTCACCCCTTTTTAAAGATTCTCTCATATTGAGTAATTGTGTTTTGATGCTACCGTCCAAAACGAGATCACCTATCCGGGAGACAATTCCCCCTATAAGGCTGGGGTCTTGTTCAACCTCCAGAATAATATCTTTACCTGTCTTTTTCGACAGGGTGGTACGAATTTTTTCAACGGTTTCGGATGACAACTCAGTGGCTGAAACCAGACTGGCACGCACAATGCCTTTTAATTCATCGGCCAGTTTTTTATAAAACTCATTAATATCACTTAAAAATCCAAACCGTCCTTTGTCAAACAGCAAAAGCAGGAAAGATGACATCACTTTGGAAATATTTACTTTGTCAATGACTGCCTGCAAAACTTTTTTACGACCTCCCACGTCATAAAGGGGGTTTGCAATTGCCTGCTCAAGCTCTTTCTCACGTGTAATTAAATCTGAAAATCGATCAAGTTCTTCTTTATAACTCTCAGCCTTATCATCCTCTTTACCGATAATCAGAAGTGCCTTGGCATAACGCCGGGCTATTTTCAAATTCTTCATTATGCCACCACCTTCTCTAGGTATTCATCTACCAATTTATCCTGATCCTGGATTGTAATATTATTTTTTATCAACGCTTCAGCATTAACAAGCGCTTTTTCGAGTATATCTTGCTGCAGCTTTATTTTGGCCTGTTTGAACTCGTGTTCAATATTGCGGCGGGCCTGTTCTTCTAATTTATCGACGGTCTTTTTCGCCTCATCGATGATCCTCGCCTTTGCCTCGTTTCCCTGCCTTATATACTCTTCGATAATCTTCTCGGCCTCCTGTTCCAAATGCGAAAGCCTTTCCGTGTATTTTGCCAACTCTTTCTCGGCATCCTTTTTCTTAGCTTCCAGCTCGCTGAGCTGATCTTTTATGCCTTTAATTCTGGAATCAAGTGCCTGAGATACCGGCTTGCGTAACAGAATAAAAAGGCCGATCACCAAAACAGAAAAATTCATGACTCGGTAGGTATCTGTCGCAACCCATCCTTTAACTCCTTCATTGCCGCCCTCTCCTTCTGACGACGCTGCAACCGTTCCGACAAAACAAAATAAAAACACGGCCAATATCAACATAACACTTATGGCTGAACTTTTTGTTATCATCAGATTCTTACGACCAATACCGGACCGTCTTTTAGTAATCAGATTCATTAAACAGCCCTCCCCAGAATTTTTTCACCAATAGCATTCGCAAAGGTATCAATCTCTTTTTGCAGAGAAGCCCTTACCGCCTCGACATCCTTTGCAATCTTTTCACGCACCACGGCAAGGTCTGCCTGAGCCTTTTGATTAATTTTATCGACGATCTCCCTTTCTTGGTCGGCAGCCTCATTTAACAGGGCATTCTTTTCACTTAATCCTTTAGCCCTGGCATCTCTAATCCCCAAATCAAAGGCCTCGTTTTTTCCCTTTGCTTCATTGTCTGAAGTCTCGACATTCTGCTCAAGGCTGGTAATTTTTTCCTTTCTTTGGATCAGAATATTGCGAATCGGCCTGAATAAAACAATATTTAACACCCATACGATAAGAAGAAAATTGCCAATTTGAACGAAAAGCGTCCAATCAGGAATAACCGTTATTCCACCTGCGCCAAAAGCAACTCCCGCAAACAATAGAGAGGCTAATATAAAATAGAAGATAATCCAGCCTTTCCGGTTTAAACCAACTATTTTCATCTATAGATCCTCCATCCCTGAAACCTGTAAACGCAATTTATACAAACTCATGTTTTTAACTCGGCGGTCTATAACATCAGTGATAAAGGTTGTCAAAGGTTTTTTTTAATTTTTCTTTCATGCATTATTTATGCATTATTTCCCGTTAATTTTACGCATTATTTATGCATTATTTCCCGTTAAAATTGATGAAATCGTAAAAAGTCTGATTTAGACGGTTTCGTAAAAAGTTCAAATTCAAGGCGTGCAAATTTTGCAATCATGAGGCGTACTTGTCGTACGTTGAATGATTTCGAAATGCGGCACAACGCAGAAGTTGGA
>JAFDEW010000056.1 GCA_019310125.1 Deltaproteobacteria bacterium
TCGCAATCATTCAACGTACGAAAAGTACGCCTCATGATTACAAAATTTGCACGCCTTGAATTTGAACTTTTTACGAAACCGTCTAAATCGGACTTTTTACGAGTTCATCAAATTTAAAGAAACAATTATAATATATAAGGTGTTGCCATGAAAAAATGTCCGTATTGTGATGAAGAAATACAGGACGATGCTATTAAATGCAGATCCTGTGGAGAGATGATAGAAGATTCACCTCAACTCTTATCCCCTGATTCATCGGCAAAAAGCAACGGTAAGCCAATCTCAAAAAATAAGACATTTTTAATTCCAATAATTTTAGTAATTTTATTGCCCTTATTGACAATTTCATTTGTCTATTATGAAAGATATTATGAGAATAACCGGTATGAGTTGGAGCAAAAGAAGGATAAAACTGGCGATACACTTCGTGAAAAAACTACTTTAAAGGACCCGAAGGATGCCAAGGCCTACTTCAATCGAGGGCTTGCCTATGACGACAAAGGTCAGTATGACCAGGCTATTTCTGATTATAGCAAGGCTATAGAGCTAAACCCGAGGCTTGCTGATGCGTACAACAATCGAGGGAATGCCTATAAAAACAAAGGTCAAAACGGCCAAGCTATTTCTGATTATAGCAAGGCTATAGAGCTAAACCCGAGGCTTGCTGATGCGTACTACAATCGGGGGAATTCCTATGACGACAAAGGTCAGTATGACCAGGCTATTTCTGATTATAGCAATGCTATAGAGATAAACTCGGGGCTTGCCGAGGCCTACACCAATCGAGGGAATGCCTATTCAAAGAAAAGCCAGTACGACAAGGCTATCTCTGACTACAGTAAGGCCATTGAGATTAACCCGAAATATGCAGATGCTTACATCAATCGGGGGCTTGCTCACAATTCTTTAGGTAATTACAATAGCGCCTGTGATGATTGGCTGAAGGCATGCAAATTAGGAAATTGTGACGGATTGAATTGGGCAAAGCAAGAAGGTGTATGTCAATAGCAAATGGTAGGACAATGATTATGTATCGAAGGACGGAATTTATTTGGCGTTCGGGATCGGACCACGGTAACCAACCATAAAAACTGCAAAAGAGGCCTGAAACACGCCTTTAAATCGTCTTAAACCACTCTTTTTGGCCCCAAAAATGACCTTTTAAGCAAAATAGTGCTTGAGAATACCCTAAAAAGCTCAAATAGCATTAAAATATTGTCTCACCACCCCAATGAAATTCGCTTCGCTCCTCATTAACATGAATTTCATAGGGCAGGCAGAGACACCGAGAACGCAGAGAAAAACATATCTTTTACCCAATCGGGAGATACCGATTGGGTAAAAACGCTATCCGCCTTGTATAGTGAAAAAAGATAAAAAAATAATCTCTTAAAATAATCCTTAGACCTTTTATTTTGCACCAAAAATTGTATGTTTAAAACATGTGAATTCAAATTAAAAGTGCAGCCGAATCCGGCTTACGGAAAAAGCCGGCTTGACATACGCCTCGCGCGTAGTCATATTTTCGTCAGTTTTACAAAAGAGCGTTTGCTTTTAAATCCATCATAAAGTCTTGCCGAAAACCATAATGCACTATACGGGATAAACGGCCCTTGCGTTAGAGGAGCATTTCTATCGATGAAAAAGGACGAAAACAGATACGCGCCTAAACCGTTCAATGTGTGGACCTATACGTTACCCGGAGACTGGACGGTGATGGCCGGCAAGACCGATGCGGACAACGACCGGCTGAGTCTAAAGATCGCCGGTCCTAACGACTGGTGGTTTCACGTGCGCGGCATGTCCGGCAGTCATGTCATTTTACGGTCAAAACCCGGCCAGGACCCGGACCGGAAGACACTGGAAATGGCCGCGGCTGTCTCTGCATACCACAGCAAGGCCAGAAACGGCGGCGTTATCGCTGTTTCCTGCACCCGAACCCGCTTTGTCACCAAGCCCAAAGGCGCAAAACCGGGAACGGTTCACATCCGCAAAGAGTCGGTGATAAAGGTCCGTCCCGCCCTTCCTTCTGGCCGATAGGCCGCAGCGCTTGCTCTGAAAAATTGTTTTGTGCGCTCGGGGTCGGACCACGGTAACCAACTATAATAACAGCAAAAGAGGCCTGAAACAGGCCCTAAAATCCTATTAAACCACTCTTTTTGGCCCCGAAACTGAGATTTTAAGCTGAATAGTTTGACCTGATACTCACAAGACAATCAATTATAACCCACTATAATTCAACGATATTTCTCTGGCAATACTTTATGGGGCTGATTTTAAACTCAGAACGTTGTTTTTGCACTGGAAATGAGCCTTTTAAGAAAGAGGTTATGAAATATTAGGGAATCGGCAGTAACTTATCGGGGTGCTTGGCAAATTACCCGCTGTTGCCAAAAAAAATGCTTGCATACTTTCCTAAAAGATGTTATTTTCTTGAACAGGAAAATGGAAAGAATCAGGAAAATACCAACTAAAAGGGAGATGATCGAACAGCTCCGAATGGGAAGGGTTTCGCTGCCCCCGCTCTCTTTTCGCTTGTTGAAGGCCGGGCCGCAAGCAGGGGAAAACCTGCGCTTCGATGCACTGGTTGAGGCATCATGGGATAAAAGCATAGCAAAGTTCGCTGTAGAATGCAAATCGCTTTCCACGCCCAAGGCGTTTCAGGATGGGCTCAACCTGCTGAAAACATCGTCGCTTCCGAACGGCTGCCAGCCTCTGCTGTTCGTGCCTTTTCTTAGTGAACGGCAATTGCAGGAGTTGGAGCGGGAGAAGATCAGTGGCATCGATCTGTGTGGCAACGGTGTGGTGGTTGTCCCGGAAATGTTCGCTGTATTCCGCGGCGGTGAAAAAAACCGCTTCACTTCTTCGGCACCAATCAAGAATATTTATAGGAAAAACAGTTCCATGGTTGGACGGGTCTTCCTCCTTTGCCCCGAGTACGATACCGTTCAAGCTGTCTGCGCAGAGATCAACCGACGGAACTTGCTGGTGAAGCGCTGGGATAAGAAAGCCATGAGCCTTTCTACGGTTTCCAAGGCATTGAAAACGCTGCAAGAGGATCTGATCATCTCGCGTGAAAATACTATTCGACTTCTCCAACCGGACAAACTTCTGCAAAAATTGAGCGAGAACTATTCTCCCCCAAACATCAGGGAGCGAATTCGTCTGAAGGTTCCGGAGGGGATTGGGACGATCGCGGACTTGTTACGGAAAGAATCACAGGTCTTGGGACTACCGTTAGCGTCTGCGGGAGTGTCATCGGTTGGAAGATATGCCGTGATGCAGCGGGGGAACTTCTTATCCGTTTACTGCCCTCGTCTGGACATATTGCTGGAAAGGCTGTCGGGAAGTCAATCGGATCGTTTCCCGAATCTCGAACTCATAGAAACAGAAGATGAAACGGTTTACTTTGACGGCCGGCGGGAGGACAACTTTTGGTGGGCATCTCCCGTACAGGTATACCTGGAGTTGATGGCCGGTGACAAGCGTGACCAAGAGACCGCTGAACAGGTGAAAGCATACATTATAAATTCGCTCGGGGGCGGGCCACCGTAACCAACCACAATAACAGCAAAAGAGACCTGAAACAGGCCCTAAAATCATCTTAAACCACTTTTTTCGGCCCCAAAAATGACCCTTTAAGCCAAATATAATCTCTTAAAATAATCCTTAAACCTGATTTTTAGGTTAATATCATGTTTCTCACCTCAATCTTTAATACGTCCCGCGACCGGTCTTCCCGACCTTTTGGGACACCTCTTCTTGTTTAAGTCTCAACAGCAATGGGAATCGTAATGCCCACTTGAGTAGCAACTGGTGTATAAATGTCCACCTGTTCTTCAGGTGTGGAAATCGAAACCACAAAAGCATAGCGCGTTCGACGATTCCACTTGCCCAGATGGTGACGCTCTCGCCACCACCCGACAATGGGATACACCGCCATAAAATGGGAGTCGGCCAGCTCCGCTGCTGACCCCTGCCAGATATCGGAATGGATTGATCCTTTGTCTCTGGCATTGGAGCCGAATAGCCAATGTTCGGAAGCACTCTGGGTACCAGGATGGCCTTCATCCTCTTCACGGGCCGCTTTGTTGATTCGCTTTAAAAAGTCGTCCTTTGACTCACCGGGAGAATTAACATCGAACCGCAAAGCATGGGATGCATAGCGGTAACGGTCTTTCCAGCCGATCTCACCTGGACCCGGTTCAATAAAATAGGATAATGTCACACGCATCTGCACCGGCGTAGTGAGAGGCAGTTCCAATAGCACGTCCTTGGGCCACGGCAGATCATAAAAATGCATCTCTTTAGTTTTATATCCGCCCTTTTCTTTTTTGTCATAGGGCTGCAACTCAGCCTGGGCGATGAGGGTCAGCGAGTTGGCGGCACTATAAAGCGCCCTTTCCAGATCGGGAACGCCGTATCCGCAAATCCTTAACAAATGTTCCCGGTCTGTTTTCGTATGTTGCGGTGGCAGAAACTGGTTTTTTAGCGCATCGGTCCACTCCGCCGAGTGCACCATCAATGCGCGGACGGTCTCCGGCCAGATCTCAGGGTAGACGCTTTGGATACGGGCTGCAAACCAGGCAGCCTGTGCGGCAGCGGCACTGGTCATGTTGAAAGGAGAAAAATGGCTGTCCGTGGGTTTCCAAAAAGTGGATAAGAGCGAAAGGTCTTCACACTCGGTAACAAAGCCGTTTCCGTCGTGGGCCAGGTTGCCGCCCTCCATGACGATTTCCGGCTTCAGCGGCCACTTATTGTCCCAGGTACATGAGGTGGTGCTGAACGGTGAAAGGCTGTTTTTAGCCGCAATGGGTTCATAGCCAGCGTACGTTTTATCCTCAATCCGGTCCAATGCCGTGTAGGCCCCCACAGTCAGGGCGTTCCAGGCATGGGCCGGATCGTGGACCGAATCATTGAGTTGACTCTCCGGGTATGCCAACGCTTGTTCCAAATCCGTCAAGTTACCGGTGCACAGAATGACTAACCGCTGGACCCGATCTTCATTCTCAGCCTCGACACCTGCGGTAAGCTGATCCAAGGCACCTGACCAGGAGCTGGGACGCCCACGGTCTCTGGTGTCGCTCGCCGTCACAGCCATGCAGAGAATTCGTTTTCTCTCGGGTGCCTGTATTTCGGCCCGGCTGATCCCCTGGGCGGTGATATAGCCCCAAAGATCCGGTTGGTGAGTATCCGGCGGCGGCGGCAGGATTTTGACCGATTCCAGGCAGTGCCTGAAAAAAAGCTGATCTCTGCTCGCCAAGCATTGTCTGAGATCTCCATAGGCGGCGACCCCTGCCATCCGAGTCCCATGACCATGATTTTCGCTGTCATGGTCATGAACACCCCACCCCGGATCTATCGTCAGACAGTCTTCGTCCCCCAACACCGGCTCAAGCAGGGGATGCCCGTTATTGACGCCGGAATCCAGGATGCACACGGCCACATTCGTATCCGGGACCACATGACATCGTTGCAGCAGATCCTGCACCCATTCGGCCTGTTCCCGGTTCTCCATCTCAGTCCAGAAAGCCGCGGTATCCTTTGCGCGTCGGTATTCGGCAATATCATCGGAAAGGGTTGTCAATTGCTCCAGTTGCTTTAACGTTGAATGGATAACCTTGACCGCACGCTCCGGGAACCGGACAACGCCTGGCCTGGCCTCAATCTGTTCTTTGATCAGCAGTACCTCGAACCCATCAATGACGTCTTGGGTATGGCTGCTCAGCCACACCTCGCACCACTCCGGCTCGATGCCGGGTTGAAGGGTCGGCAGATCCTGCCAGAAGGAGTCCACCCTTAGGGCCTTTCGAATATCGCCAATGCTGTTGATTAAAGTCGCGTTTTTGGGCTTGCCTGATTTTTGATTTATTTCATTTGCGTAGGCTTCAATTTTCTTGAGAAAATGATTTTTCTTTTCATGTGGGATATAGACGGTGGCATAGGTCGTCTCAACGGGTTCCAGTGCCCCTGTATCCTGATTCTGTGCCTGATCAGTTTCCAAGCGTACATTCAAAAGACGAACCTGTTTATCTATAGAGTGTCTATCCTCAAGGCTTTTGGTCACCAGATCAAACCCGGGATCACTCTTGAACTCAATGTAAACACCTTTGCGAGCCACATGAGCCACGGCCTGCTCACCTTCAGCCACTGCCCACGCATTCTGCAATTTGCGGGAAAGAAAATCGCTGTGGAATTGTCGGTCCCGATCAGGAATGCGTTTTCCCCGGCCCCCTGAACCAACACTTTTAAATTCTTCTTCGGCAGGCGGGCGGATCAGAACAATGTGCCGAAACCGTTCCCGTGCCATAATGCGCTATCTCTCCTTTCCCTGGTAGGCCGCATGTCTTTCCTTTAGCAACACGTTAAAGGATGTGTATGTCACCCGGCTTTTGTTGCTCAAGATGGCCAGTTTGATGGCGTCCCGACAGGCTTTGTCGATTTCGGAATGGCTGAGTCCCTGGCTGGCTTGGGCTGCCTTGTCCAAGGGGAATTGCGGACTTCGAAAGGTGCCCAGCAGGTTAGCGATAAGGTGTTTGCGGCTCTCGTCGTCCGGCAGTGCGTAGTGCAGCACGTCGTCAAACCGCCGGAACAGGGCGCGGTCCAGCAGACGGGGGTTGTTGGTGGCGGCGATGATCAAGTTGTTCGAGGTGTCGTTTTCGATGAACTGTAAAAAGGCATTGAGCACCCGGCGCATTTCGCCCACATCGTTGCCCAGGTCGCGCTCCCCGCCGATGGCGTCAAATTCGTCGAACAGGTAGACACCGGGCATGGCGCGCATGCGCTCAAAGATCTGGCGCAGCTTGGCGCCGGTCTCACCCATGAACTTTGTGACCAGTCGGTCCATTTGAATGATGTGCAGGGGTTGTTTGAGTTCGGTGGCCAGCACCTGAGCTGTCATGGTCTTGCCTGTACCGGGATCTCCCGAAAGCAGCAGCTTACGGCGGTGGTTCAAGCCGTGCTTCTTGAGCTTGTGCTGCTGGCGAAACTCCAGAATCACCCGCTCGATACGCGCTTTCAAAGCGCTATCCACCACAAGGGATGCCAGGGGACGGGACGGCTGCTCACTCAGGATAAGCCCGGCCAGCTCCTGGGGGAAGGCGATAACGTTGTTCGTCGTCGGCTTTTTCCTTGCCCTGTCCACCAACTCCCGGATGTCGTTGGCCAGGGCTCTGTGACCCTGTCTCGCCTCGTGGGCCGCAATTTGCAATGCAGAGGCATAAAACTGCTCCGCATTCATGCTCAAATGGGACCGGATCAGGGATTTGATCTGTTCAGCCGTTGCCATGAGATTATCTCTTTGGGTGTGTTTCGTTCATTTTGTGTCTTCTGTTCCCTTATAGCACAATTTAGCCGTTAATGAAACGGGGAAGGAAAGAGGTCGCGGGATCTACAGGATGTAAATAAGTTTATAAGTTTTTGTCTTAACAGTTTGATTTAACTGGTAAGAACAATCCTCATCATCGTGTATATCCTGTCGGGGTCGTAACATAGTGGAGATTCCGTTATCGGGGCCCCGCCCACCCCGATTTGCCCTGTGGAATTTATTTAGCCATTCCTCTGGGGTAGCTCCAGAAGATGGTACCGGGATTATATCTTTTTGTTCTTTATTTAACCGGGGCCTGAAAACCATAAAACCCCACTTCTATCTGAGAAATGGGGTCTTTGTATCCATCGCACATCCTCTTTCTTTGTTTAAGGTTAAAGCGATTATTTTTAAATTTAATGCTTTTTGACACATTTAACTTAACATGTCAAGGATGATAATAAGGCCGCATCTGGGATAGGACCACGGTAACCAACCATAATAACAGCAAAAGAGGCCTGAAACAGGCCCTAAAATCGTCTTAAACCACTCTTTTTGGCCCCAAAAGAACCTGTTAAGCTAAATAGTATGACCCCAATATCCTCAAGATAATCCATCATAACTCCATATAATTCATTGATATTCTTCTGGCAATACTTTATGGGGCTGATTTTAAACTCAGAACGTTGTTTTTGCACTGGAAATGAGCCTTTTAAGAAAGGTTGTGAATATTAGGGAATCGGCAGTAACTTATCGGGGTGCTGGGCAAATTACCCACTGTTGCCATAAAACACTGTAGCTTGGTCCGTCCCGGAAGCCCGGATGAACAGTCTGGGAAAATTTTATGAAAGAAACAATGAAAGTGTGCTTGTTACCGCCAATGTCCGGGTGCGGTCCAGATGCCGTGAAACGTTTGTCGGTCGACAATAGAAGCTACAATAGGCTCAAGAAAAGCCTTGACGGCTGCGGCAACATTCTCGAAGGACCCCGGTGCGTCGGTAATCCTGGCCTTCTTGATAAATCCCAACCACTGAACCTTTTTATCCTCATCCTTGGTGAAAGAAAGATCAAAAACCGTAGGGTTGCCTGAAATCGGCGTGTTTCGGTTCTCGAATGTTTTCTCAATCGCTTCGGCCAACGTTTCGCCTCTAAAGTCAAACATGCGGGATAAGAACCAGATATCGTAGAAATCTTTCATCCGGCTGTTCAGGACTCCAAGCTTGACCATGGCCTGGAACTTCTCTGCGATGGTGCTTTCCTTGGTATAGCCGTTCAACTCAGGAGGAGGAAAATCAAGAAGTGTAGGATACGCGAACTTGCAAGGACCCGGAACGATTACATCTCCGAATCCGATATCGATCTGCAAGGAGATCCGTACGTTGCCGAGGCTGCCCCGAACGCGGCAACGCACGCCCTCGTATTCAGCACCCTCGGTAATCCTGGCGGCTGTCACCGCCTCCGAATGGAAAGCCATGCCATCAGGGTCGACTCCCATTTCGCAAGCATCTTTCATAGCCGCGACAATTACTTCGAGGCTGTTGTCGATTTCTCCCAGGAGATCAATGTCCATGGTGGGGCGTGACTCCAGTCCGGTCCATGCCGAAAACATCAAGGCGCCCTTCAGGAAAAATCTGTCCGCGTGAGGACTCTTGGAGAGCCGGTAGATAAACCGTTCGATGGCGAAGTGCTGCAGGAGTTCATTAAAAGGCCGGGTGGTATTCTTGGCCTTGTTGAGAAGTTGTTGATGCACTGACGCGGCTATGTCTTTAATGTTCTTCGCCATTATAGAATTGCCTCGAGATAGGGACGGATGATCTTTTTCACGCGGCAAATCCCTGCATAGCGCATAAGATCGTCCACTTGGATGCTTCTGCGTTCTCGGTAAAAGCGCACCGCCTCTATCACCGTATCAAGGCCGACCTGGTTGCGGAACTTGAAGCAGTCGGCGAGCGTCTTTTCCGGGCTGTAAATGCGCACGCTTACGCCGTCGAGTTCATGGGCCTCCACACCCTCCGTAAACGCCTCGCCGGTAAAGCGGTAAGTCCTAATCGGCGGATGATCCAGGCGGGGTTCTTCCGCGCCTCGCGGTAACGCCACATGAACCTCGTGGGGTATCTGGGTGGTGAGTTCGTAAAAGGCCAGCGCGGAAATGAGGCAGATCACACCGCCCGGAACCCGGGTTGCAACGGTCACTAGATCCGGGTTGCCCAGGGGCGGGCTGTTTGCAAGACGGTACACGCCGCGGCTTATTGCTTCCAGCGCCCCTGAGTCCCGCATGGCATAGAGGGTTCCGGGATGAATGCCTGCACGAAGTGCCTGCGCCGTGCGAAGGATTCCGCCATGCTTCTTAAAGATACCGACGGCTCTGTCGAACCGGGAACCACGGTTTTTCGTATTTTGGAGCTTCATGATAAATTTACCTTCATATGTTCATTTCTGTTGGTAATTTTATCAATTCGGGGTGTCATGTCAAGGGAAATTGCCGGCCTGCGGCCGTCCGGCTGGCCGGGGAACTCGGCTATTCAGCCGTCCAATAAACGCTCGGGGTCGGACCACGGTAACCGACTATAATAACGGCAAAAGAGGCCTGAAACAGGCCCTAAAATGTTCTTAAGCGACTCTTTCAAATAAAATCAATAGAAAAAAACTAGGATCAGGATCACAAGTGACTAAAGTGAGCTAAAATGATCTAATCCACCAAACTGCTCAGGCGGACAAGAGTTGAAATCAAATATCAGGGGGGGGCAGAGCCTGTGGTACTTGTTAATGTTTCAAATTTTCAGAAACAAGGCGCTTAAGAAAAATTGCAAGGGGTGCAATATCCTGCTCCACACTTCCGCTTTCCAACGCGTCCATATAGTCGTCTCGTTTTTCAAGTGGAATAACGGTCCAGGGATATCCGCCCGCAACGAGCATCACATTCATTAGAAATCTTCCAATACGGCCATTGCCATCCATGTACGGATGGATATATACGAACACGAAGTGCCCCAAAACTACACGCACCCATGGTTCCGGCTCTTCTTTCAGCAAATCAAAAAATGCCGGCATGCAGTCTCGCACTGCTTCATAACGTGGTGGCACATGCATTGAACGGTGGATATATACCTGGTCGTTGCGGTAGCCGGCGAGGTCTGCTGTCCGCAAAAGGCCGGCTGTTACGCTCGGTCCAAACATCTCACGGTACCAGTCACCGTGATCATCATGGCTGACGACTCCGGGATTTTTACCTTCCAACACCTTGCGTACGCTTTTCCGGACCGCCTGATAAGCCTGCCAGTACCCGCGTGCAGTTAAGGCATTACGGCGTTCACGGTCATCCTCGTTTTCATCCGGATTCCACTCGCCACTGCGAACCCGTTCAATCAGCTCAGGGCTGACCCGGTAGCCTTCAATGGACAACGAATGGTAAGCGTCCGTAACGTAGATGTCATCGACTGCCTTGAGATAAGCAGTGATGTCGGAAGGCCGGCCAGGGGGAGACGGAAATTGTTTGAGGATGGGTTCTCGCATCTGTTGCCACATTAGGCGAATACGGTTCACGTACGGCGTCTGTTCACGTGTTGGCAGGATCAGATTAACTGTGTCTTCAAATGGATTTTTTTCACGAATGTCGTAGTCTGCGGTTTGCATTGTTTTGACAATATTGTCGGCAATACGGTTACGTCCGATATTTCGAAACGCACCTGCAAGACGGCCGGCAACCGTGGTTCGTCCACCTTCAAGGAGCAATGTAAGCACATCAGATGCATCGCGCACTATGGCCAGAGCCGCGCGAGCGTCCGTCGCGTTATTTAAAAAGAATCCGGATCCGCAGCTCGCCAGACCAGCGGGTACAGAGAACAGACGTAGACCATCCTTCTCTATAACTTGTCCAGCCCCGGGCAGGGCCGCACGCGTTTCGAATAAAGACGTGTTGTGTGGCAGTATTGTGATCTTGTTGCGGGCCTTTGGTGAGCGTACAAGCAATTGGCGTGGAACCGCTATGTTCCCGACATGCAGCAATAGTGACTGCTCAGGAGAGAGACTCCAA
>JAFDEW010000003.1 GCA_019310125.1 Deltaproteobacteria bacterium
GTATCATTTTTTTAATAGGTCATTTACATTCTGTAAATTTTGCCAGATTAACTGAAAATCGTTTCTTTCATAAAGCCTTGGAAGAACATGCTTGGAAGCAACATTTGCATAACCGATATCAAGCTGACCGGTCGTCCAAATCTGGTCAATTCCCTCTTGGATTTTTAAAGATGTGAGATTTTCCTGGGCAAAGATCATGGAAATGAAAATAAGATTAAGAAATATCGAAATCAAAACTGCTTTTATTGATGGATACTTCATTTTTCAATACTCCTTGAGTGGTGTTAATTTATGTAATGACAATGCTTATCAGGATACTGGCGATTGAAATTGGATAATTGATACGGGCAAAAGGATAAGAATTCCCTTTTTAAAGCAAAAAAACTGAGGTTGTTCATGTTGTGTGACGGCCGGGAGTGAGTAATAACATATTGTGCTGCCACTGAGGCGGTAACAAGTCCCAACCGGCTTCACACAATCAAAATTAAAATACCAAATCAAGATCGTATTGTCAAGACGGCGTTTCGCTCCACATCGGCTGAGAATATGGGTCTTTGAAGTTTTGATAATGTTTAAACATTTTGTGCACATTGACATTCACCCTATACTATTTTGTGTTTTTGATATATTTAATATTTCATGAAATATCCGGGTTAATGATATGTTTAAAAAGAGAGGAAAAAAATGAATGAACATTTTGATACAGGATCACTATTAATTATTTTTATAACTTTTGTTCTATTCATCTTAGCATTGTTTATCAAAGGATTCACACATGACCTGCTTATAGAAGCAGGTGTTTTTCTGGTATCGGTTAAGCTCATTTTAACGGCATATAAACATAGTGTTATCGCTAAAAAAATCTCTAAAGATCTTCAAGACATAAAAAAAATGATGGCCATGTGATAATTTATTTTTCTAAAACGGCCCGGTTCAATTTTAAACGTGCAAGCACCGGCCTATGATCCGAAGTACCCTGGTTGTCGAGCACTTTCTGCTCGATAAGTTCAAAGTGTTCGCTGAAAAAGATGTAATCGATACGCATGGTCGGCTCAAGAGAATCGTGGGATAATGCCTTTAGTAATTCGGGTTTTTGCGTAAATACCGGATTTGACACTTTGAGCAATTCGACGATTTCCGGCTCGTGGGGTTGCGCATTGAGATCCCCCATCAAGATCCAGGGGCGCTTGGATCTGCCTATACAATCTATTAGCTCCGCGACCTGTGCCTGCCGGATCTTATTTGGATGCGGCAGATGGCTCACATGTGTAACATAAACTTCTATCTCCATGTCGTTAAAATCGAGCAGTGTCCAGACAAAGGATCGCTGCATCATGTCGCTGCTGCGGTAAGGTAAAACTCGCGAATCTTTGATGTTCAGCCGGGTAAACAAGCCGTTGCCAAACCCATAGCTTGCATCCCCGTAGACGCTGTTGCCCGGCATAGCCGAACAGTAGTATTGATAGAGATCCATAAAGCTGCCGTAAAGACTGCCCTTGTTGAACTCCTGATAACCAACGATGTCTGCCGGCCGTCGTTGCAGCCATTGCAGATGCTTTTTGGGCTCGAAGCGATAGTCATCCGTCCACCCATAGCGGATATTCGTTGTCATGACGGTTAATTCCAAAGAGTCTGGCCTAGGCAACCTCGCATTATCAAAGGTCTTCAACGAAAGAAGTGACGGCAAAATCGGCACGGCCAATATCAAACACACGCCACATATCCAAAGGGCCGAAAGTTTCTTCCCACCCACAATAGGGTATCTGAATTCAATGATGGCCATGATTGCCGCAACGAGTAGCAGAGGCAACCAGAAACCTGAAGGATCAGCTTTAAGGAGAAAATACGCAAGTGGAAACCCAAATGCAATCGCACCGATTATTAGGCCCAGGACAGGCAGTACGCCCGGTTTTCGGACCGCAAAAAACCAGTAACGCCGCACGTGAATATACCAGAAGGCTGTAGTCCCAAAGCAGCCCAGAGAGTGAGCAATTATTCCAAGCTGAACCCCGTATGGTACGTAGAGTACGACGTAAACACCAAACCCCATACCCACCGTAGCGGTCGCCAACAAAAATTGAAAGCCGACCGGGCGGGCGACGAGTTGCCGTGACAGCATAAGTCCTGCAAAGGTTCCAACATAAAATGATCCGTAGTAGACGGCAGCCGGCTCGGCGGGTGTTTTCGAGCTCCATAAGCTCAAGTTGTAAAGCAAGACCACGCAAAGTCCCAGCAGCAGCCCAAAGCCAACAGCATAACATTGCACGGCGGGCCCGGCCTTTTTGTTATGGACCGGTCCATCCAGATCCGGATGTTTTAATACCATCGCCAAGACAAACAGGCCGAACAAGACCAGAGTGGAGATTCTCCCCATGTGAAAGAGGGTCAATAATCCGTCATTAAGGATTCTCACCGCGAGATAGATCGCAAAGCCTATCAAGACTCCGTAAAAGGGCGTCTCATGATTATCAAAAGTCCGGAGCCTACGAAACAGGGCGACCGCAGTCATCCCGCTGACAACGTTGCCAAGCACCGTTGTCCAGGCAAAGAAATCGCTGCTTCGGATAAATGCGAGAAGAAGATAGAGTAGAAATTGAATGCCCAAAAAGAGCTTAACGCCCCAGCGGTTATCCTGTTTTTGAAAGCCGATTTTGTAAATCAATGAACCACTGGAGGCCATTAGGACGACGAGAGATATCTTGGCAAGGTGAAATGAAGTTCCCTCCCAGCCAAAATAGAAGTATGTACAGAGAACAGAGAGCCACAGGCTAATGAAATCCATCAATAGCCAAAAAAACAGAATCAACGCGAAAATCAGGCCGTATTCTCTCTTGGGCATTGTCATCTCAGGATTGGCATTGGTTTTATTTCCCTTATATCAATCAGGTAACTCCGGATCGAACGGGAGTTTTGCCTCAAACTGCTGTAACGCTTCCATGGGATCAATCGTGCGAATGAGTTCATCAAAACCATCGACGTCACGTTGCGTTCGCCAGATCTTATCCTTTATCGATGGGTCGTATCCAAAATAGAATATATGTTTTCTGAAAAACTTTCATGAGATATTCGCGCTATTTGGCTCCCTCCAAATGGAAAAATTCGATCAGGCGTTGTTCCATATAGGAATAGAACGGATTCCATCGGAGTCTCAGCATATCCGCAGCAGGTATCTGCAGTACACCCCGCTCTCCGCGCAGGGCTACATTTCCGAGTTTGATCCCCGGGCTGTTGACGGCAGCCGAACCGCCATATAGCGGGTCATCAAAAGGAAACGGCAGCGCAACGTGTGACAGCGAATACACACCGGTGGGCCATTTCAGATCAAGCGGCGTTTTGGTACTTATCCTTTTATCCGGACCTTTTTGGCAAACCACGACCTGCGAAACCTTTTCACTTTCGTTGGTCACCAGACTGATGGTAAAGGATAAATCCGGGTCACGAAACAGGGCCGTTATGCCCGCTCCGGGGTCATGCATAAGCACTTGTTTTACCTCACGGTTACGATTGATGTCGAAAAGCACAAGTTCGTGACCGCCCACCGGAAGCCTCGCGAACAGTCCGTCAACAACTGCTTGGGTTGATACCGTTGCATCGGCAACAGATTGGAAAGCCAGCACCGGTGGAAAGTGCTGCGCCTCTCCGGCAGCACTGAGCTTTTCTATTTTACTTCGAATATGGGAAGTCAAGCGGTGTACCTGGTGACCCGCATTCACAGCAAAGGATTGGTACTTGAAGGGGTCGTACTCGGGTAGAATGTCATTCCATGCGAGCTTGTCGAGCCCGAGCAGATGACCTATCCGGGCCTGCCATACCGCCAGGGCTGCAAGCGGCGTTACCCCGATCGCCGGAGAGATCAGCACCAAGGCTTTAACTTTCGGTAATGTGGGATCTTCCAGCGATTCGAGCGCATAATGAACACCCAGGGCGCCGCCGTTGGAGTAACCCAATATATAGAGCGGCTTATTGCCGATTTTGTCACGCAGGTTACGTACGGCCAGTCTTACCGCAGCGGCCATGTCTTCCCATCGCACCTCAACGAGCCCTGACGGTGCCGTGCCGTGTCCGGGCAGCCGGAGACCCACAACCCAGGCACCTGCGGCATGCAGGCGCTCCCCCACACTGCGCAGGCTGTACGGTGAATCGGACATGCCGTGCAGCAACAGTACTCCCGCACGGGGCGTATCCGTTGTAAACTCAAATGTGCGGTTCCAGTTGGAGGTCCATCGTCCAGGGTCCGACAGGCTGCCTCGGTAAAAGCGGTTGATGCGTCGTTGATCCTCGGGTTCGATACGAGCACAGACACGTTTTTCCAGTTGTGCGAAGAGTCGTGCTTCTAAAGCAAGATATTCTTCAAAAGTGTTCACTGAAGAATCAGCCGTAAATTCAGCGTCGAGATTTGCCTCGTGCCATATTTTTAGATCCGGCCGCCTTTCAAGGTGCAAAATAAAGACAGCCATGAGCACGATAAATCCGCCCACAAGCCCGTAAAAAAGAGCCTTGAGAATACGCTTGATAGAAGTGAGTATGGTACGCCGCATAGGAACAAATCTGTTTTTAGTTTGTTTAGCCTAATCGAATCAAAAGTCGGTTAAGTGTTAATCGTTATTGGTTTTCTGATATCTAAAATTGGAATTACACCTCACCGTTGAGAGAGATATAATGTGCTGTTTCATACTTTAATCCTCACATTGGACCCTGGCAAAGCCGTTTTTCAGAGCTCCGCAGTTCACATAGCGGTAAATGACCCGTTTGATGTAGGGGCGAAGGAAACCGTATTGCCGTTCCAACCGGACGTCATAAATCAGCTCGAATGATCAAAAATGCCACTGCAGGTATACCGTGTTATAATTACTGCCTCCCTTGATACGTCCAAAATGGGAGGCGTTTTCAAAGATGGCGGATCGATGATGTATGGAGTAGCCGAGCCACAGCGTGCTTAAATCCTTAAGACCAAACAATTCACCGAGATTGATATCCAGAGAGAAGTCAAGATAATTCATCAACTTGCTAACTTCATAGTCTTTCCTGTTCAGCTCACTCTCTTCGATATAGGTCACCTGGTTCACATATGAAACGCCTTCTGCGAAACCGAATCTCCAGGAAATCGGCCACTTGAAGGTATAATAGGCCTTGATGGCCAACACATACTCCTGAGAACTGGATTGCACATCGGAACTCCAGTGCCAGACAAACCCCGGGGTCAGATAAATATCAAGGGGCAGACCGAAAAGTTCATCGGTGAGGGGATGACCATAAAAAATGGAAGTGAGCTGGTTGTTGTATTTATCATTTTCCGTATCGCCGCTGATGATCTCCCCTATATTAGAAGGCGTGGCCCAGCCATGAGCGAGGCGGAAGTAGGGGGTGTTCCGCAGATCTTTTTTCCTTGACTTTTTTCTTTCATTAGAAAATTTGATTCCGAGAAATGTCTCATCCACGAAATTCTTGCCAACAAACTCACTGTGCCGAACGTTATGATCCAGATAAGTCAATTGAAAAGAGCCGATCAGATAAAGATTGCTGATCAAATGGTATTCGGCCTCGATTCCTACGGAAAGGTCGACCCCGGCGCCGACGTCTTTCTCATCCAATCCATAATAATAGTCGTTAAAATTAGAGCTCTTAAAGTCGAAATTCACATAGGGTGTCCATTCGAGGGCGCCATGCTCCAAATCCAATCCCGTCCGAAGGTTGGCGTGAAAACGATAGTCTTGGTCGCTGAGTATTTCGAATTCAACAAAAGCATTTGCTCCAGGCAAATAGCGCAGTTGGAGACCCAGATCAACAGTGTCTTCCTGAATTTCGTTCTGAAACTTTTTGGGGATATCAAAAAACCGCAATCTTCCCAGAGCATTTAGTCTCCAACGGTCTGTTCCGGTAATCTTTATCCCGCCTTCAAGGCCGCGCAGAAAAAAAAGGTCATCCTCATAATAGAGTTGAGGGGTAAAATTCGTTACGGTATTGTCCTTGGTGTCAAAGGGAATCCGAGCCACCCTCAAACCCACGGCAATCCCCCAGTCCTGTTCCGACCATTTTTTTTGAGACGATTTTTTCAGATCATTGGTTTGATAGGCTTCTGAGCCATTGATTATGGACTCATCTTCTTGGAGAGCACAGTATAGGATCCTGCTATCCTCACACATAGGATCTATAGTCATTAATCTTCTTTGCCAAATATCATACGGACTCCCTTGCACCTGCATTTCCGTGTCAAACGGCAAGTTGCGGTGAGAACATATGTTGTGAAAAGGCTCATGCGCCCATACGGTGCCAGTGAGTGCCACGAACACCACTATTAGGTTCAGAATTCTCTTCAACACTTTTTGATCACAGCACAATCGTTTGAATCCAATTTCAGAAAGCTTCATCTAACACCTTGTTTTTTTCTCATTAATTTGCATAGCCCGGCCAAACCAATAATGAGCAGAAGCATGACGGTCATAGCAGGTATGAAACCAAGCTTCAGGGCAATCCAGCTGAACCCAATGATGGGGAGCAGACCGATTCGAGTCATTGCCCTGAGAATTTCATTTTTGGCAATATAATCAGCTACGGCAGGTGAATATTTATAGTAAGTATGAACAAATTTTTCCCCTGTTTTATTGGCCAGCAAACAGTTATCTCTGAATTTACGCAGGATCTCGACATGCGGGTCAACTGGAGAGCCGTATGCAGCAGTGGCTATGAAGCAACTAATAAAGATTTTGTTGTCGTCATCATCGCAGTCTGTGCATCCTACATACCAAAGACAGCCCCTTTTGTTGGCTCGAGCGTTTTCTTCTGAAGAAATCAATTGCGAAGCATATTTTGTGTCAGGGGGTTCTTCAACAGCATATGCATAGCCATCGTACATCATCTGATTATTTACAAAAATGTTACTAACACGGATGTATCTTAAGAGCCTTCCGTCGCTGCCTGTTTCCGATACATCTTTTTCTAGATATACGGTTTTTCCCTCAATCAGTGATTTTAAATGTTGAGTTGATTGTGTTGAACATATTTCCACTGTTTTTGGGGCGTCTGTTCCGATCAGTCCGACCCTTTGACTATCGGTCAGTTCAAATGTATTACCATTAATTACGCTTTTTACATCATAATATCCGTCCGCATAATCGGCCAATGCAAGGTGAAATGAAAAAAGAAAAATATAAAAAAAAGATATAACAAAATTAATCGAGCGGTTATTTATCATATGAATCATGTGTAGAGGCCTTTGCAAAACTCCCCCTTTTGCCAATTCCTGCCCCTGCCCCATAGGTCCGGAAGATTGTACTGGGGTAATTAAAATTTTCATCTTCCTAAGTAAGCGATTCTTTAGGGAGAAACAATTTTTTATTTGGAAATGCATGCTCCAAAAATCACAAAACCCACCTGGTCACCGGACTCGGTCAAGACCATTTTGCCTGTCTCCTCAGAAATGGCCATGCTCCAGCCCGCGCCGTCCCGAACCTCTTTATAGCCGTCTTCCGCTCCCTGGAGGATCAACTTCCCGTCAATATGTTCCAGGTTTTCGATCCGGGAAGGGTTCTGGTTTTTCCCCAACTGTGGGGCACCGATTGTCTTTTGCTTAAAATTGATTTTCAGAAATTCAGGAATGCCAATCTCCTCAGCCGACACTTCCGCACAATTTCCGTCCGGCCCGCATTCGATAACCCGCATACAGGCGCACAACAGTTCCTTTGAGCCATCAAAATCTCCGGCAGAAGCCGGCATATGAATCACGCAAATTAGAAACAGACTTAAACTGACAAGCATGGTCTTTCTCATGGTCGCCTCCTTAATATTAATACCCCATTATTACATATCTCAATTGACCCGCTCCGCAATCCAAAATCCGCATCCGCCCAACGACCGGCGGGCAAGATCTAAAATCCAAATTGCAGATCATTTCACAGTGTATCCCTTACCTTCCAGACATGCGCCGTAAGCGCGATTGTAAGTATTGCGTTTCTGCGCGTATTCATTCGCCTGTTGTCGTTCCCACTGCTGTCTGGCTTGCTGATCCTGGCTACGTTGTCGGCTCTGCCTTGCTCCGCCAAGCACGCCACCAACCAGGGCGCCGGTCCCCGCCCCTTTGCTGCGGGATCCGTCCCTTTTGATTAAGGCTCCTGCTCCGGCACCCACTGCAGCACCCTTTAAGGCTCCACCCTGGCCGGCCTTCTGCTGTGGCGGGGGGGCGGATGCCGTGGGCACCTGCATGGGATCGAATCCCGTTTGTTGCTTGGCCCAGGTGTAACACTCAAATTTGTCCTTTTCCATCTGCTCCTGGCTCTGTCCCTTGGCAGGAAAGACGATGGGATCTTGAGCTCGTGTCACTCCTGCAAAAAAGAAAATAATCAGAATCGAAATGCAAATTCCCGCTATTTGCTTCATACCTGTCCTCCTTCTGTTCTTGTGTTGGTTTTCATTTCGAAATGTTTTGTTAATCTTTCCAGTAAACGCAAAAGACGCTTTTTCATGAGCGAGCTAACAAATATTCCTGACCACAATCCTCCTTTCTCTCTCTGATTTTTGTTTCATCTATTTTATTCATCCCGAGGACGCATCCAGTAACCACTGGAATACATCCGGCTTAACCCCTGCCGCATAACTGTATGGATGCGTGAGTATAAAAATGCCCAATAAGACAACGGCCACCATACTACTGTAAAGAGATACCAGAAGGCACCGTCTAAATGTGGGGGGGGAAGGTAAAGAGTCAGAAGCGTGAAAAGGTAACCGATAATAGCAATATACCAGAAAACAGGGAGCAATTTCCCCTTTGCACCAAACAGTCTTTGATTCCTGAAATCCTCGACCTGATCAAGGAGTCCTTTTAAGTTCAGATTTCCTGGTATATACTCTATCTTATCGAGATCCTTCCGTACGCGATTCAATACCTTGCGCCCAAAAAGTTCATGGTCACTTGGCCGCAATTCCACTTTTCTTAAAGCCGGCCACTGTTCTTCGACGACAAAGCGAATATATTCAATTAGTTGTTTTTTAGTATCGCTTAATTCCTCATCCCCCTGACGCTCTAGTGCGTTATACAACCTCGTTAAAGCCGAAGCCTCCGACTCTGAAGTAATTGAATTTACTGGATTCCGGCTTGGCCGTCATACCGGACCCTGATCCGGGACGGAATGACAAGTATGGGGCAAAACGGACTTTTTACGAGTTCATCTTAATTGAGTCGACTTTTAATCAAAGCCCATGACAATAGATTCAACCCTTCGGTTTTGGCTACGGCCGTCACTGGTATCGTTGTCAGTCACCGGGTCATCTTTGCCGTACCACTGGGTGACGATCTGGCCAACACTCACATTAAATTCGGCGTTCAGGTATGCTGCAACACTTTCAGCTCTTCGTCGTGCCAACCCAAGGTTATACTCAGAAGAACCGGTATTGTCTGTAAACCCTGTTAGGGTCACATACTTACTGAGATTATTCTTTAAAAATTCCCCCAGTACTTTCAGATCGTCAGTATATTCGGAACGAATCTCGGCGCTGTCAAAATCAAACAGAATATTATCGATTTTAACATCAGCGAGATGATAATATGTTCTAAGATATTTTTCAACTCTGGTCTCAATGATAAAAAGTGCTCCAGCTAAATACACGGGTTTTTCATACATTTGATCAAATGGGACAACCCGAGAACACTCGTTTATAGAAGCAACCGCTTTCAACACCGCTTTCTCTTGATCGCCTTTGGCGGTACTGATAACGTAAAAGCAAACATTATACTTATCAGCAAAACCTTTTGCTATTTCCACCGGCTTCATGGATCCCGGCATACGACTATAATGACCATCGTAGGATAAAAACACCACGGTTCGTCCTGAAAGCCCCGAGAGTACTCCATCCAATTTACGAAGCCCTTGCTGTAGTAAGGTTGCTCCCGATGCCTTTGCCGGCAGTTGGTCAATGGCAGCAGCAAATTTATCCCGGTCATATTTTTGCATCATGTAAATGGGTTTAAAGGGTGTAAACAAATATAACCCTGCATTGTATCCCAGATCCGGAAGTATCTCATTTCTATCTTTTAAAAATTTCTTGGCAGCATCTAATGTTGTCAGCCCGGTATCTTTAAATGGTTCTTTCATGGAGCTTGAACTATCAAACAATACAATGAAATTGTCCGCCGTTTTAATAAGTTCTTTTGTTATAACGACATCATAAACCTTTTCTTTTTCAACAACATCTTCAGCCGCAAAAGAAACGCCAACCATCATGCTTACAAAAAACACCATCATTACAACTGACTTCAATTTATATTTTTTTCTCATAATTCCACCTCCAATAATTTTAAATCCTTCTTAAAGTCTACTTTTAACGTGTTTATAAAAATTTTCCATCCTTACAATGGGGCTCAAATGCCATAAACTACGGATGCTTCTTCACAGTTGTTTTTATCGTACCACCTCCTTTAGGTTGAGTATTCAGCTCCTTAGCGCATCAAAAGGAAATTTCGGCCAGGTGGTTCCAAGAACCATCGACTGCTTTTGGGGATATCCTGTTATGCCGTAGACAAACCCCACCGCTGTTCCAAACGAATTGTTGTAGAATGCATAGGGAACACGAAGCTTGTTCTGCTCAAACTTCTTGTCGGGGCCAACGAATACGCTCTGAGCCAAAACTGTTTGGCAGAAAAAGAATAGAACAAAAAACTGAACTACTTGTTTGTTCATGAGCGAGCTAACAAATATTCGTGACCACAATCCTCCTTTCTCTCTCTTATTTTTGTTTCATCTATTTTATTCATCCCGAGGACGCATCCAGTAACCACTGGAATACATCCGGGTTAACCCCTGCCGCATAACTGTACGGATGCGTGAGTACAAAAATACCCAATAAGACCACGGCCACCATAATACTGTAAAAACATACCAGAAGGCATCGATTTAAGGTGGGCGGAGGAAAGTAGAGGGTTAGAAGTGTGAGCACGTAGCCGATTAAGGCAATATACCAGAAAACAGGGAGCAGCTTCCCCTTTGCATCAAACAGTCTTTGAATCCTATAGTCTTCGACCTGATCAAGGAGCTCTTTTAGGTTCAAATCGCCGGGTTTATGCTCTATCTTACTGAGATTCTTCCATACGCGATCCAAAGCCGTACGCCCAAAAACTTCACGGTCACCTGGCCGAAATTTCACTTCTCTTAAGGCCGGCCATTGGTCTTCGACGACAAAACGAATATATTCCATTAGTTGTTTTTTAGTATCGCTTAATTCCTCACCCCCCTGACGCTCCATGGCGTTATACAACCTCGTTAAAGCCGAAGCCTCCGACTCTATTGCAACGATCATATCGTTGTATTCCATACGGACACCGGTGAACATCATTCCAATCACCACTGCGTGAATAACACCGATCCGTGTCGCAACCACATCTGCGGTTTTTTTGGTTTCAGGGCTGATTTCACGAGTCAGACCCAGATGAATCAAATAATATAAAGCGACTGAAAACGAAGAAAACACTATACTCGCAATTGATATACTCACGATTGTCGGAAGAGACAGAAGAAACATAAGGCACCTCCATGATGCGGTTTTAAAAGATTAAAAATCTCTCTCTCCTATTTCTTGATTAATGCGAAATCCCACCCAGGCCGGCATCTGAATGGCTGCAGCCGAACAGCAGCACAAGAGTCAAAACGGTTAGCAAAAACCTTTTTTTTCATTGCCCGACTCCTTTGGTTTTTTTAAGACTTTAGAAATATATTCAGATCATGGCGGTTCAAAGCCCATGGGTGACTTTTCCCATGGATAGCCGCCTTGAGCCATGTGATACCCTAAATCGAAAAGCCGGCTCATATACTCCGGATCGAATTGCTCTTTGGATTCCATTTGAAAATCTTCCGGAATAAACGCCAGATTGTATTCGATTCCGTCCCGCTGGGCAGCCAGGTAAATCCGGTACAGGTCACCGATTCCCTGGTTTCGGATCAAAGCGCCCAAAGATCGACCGGCAATCTGTGCCAGTCTGGGTTTCACGGCTTTCCACTGTGGGTTAAGCTGCGAGTTTCGAATCAAAAATATTCGATGCTTGCCTTCTATGCCGAGATCTTTCCCTACCTGGCGTACATCCAGCGAAGCCGGGTAAAGGAACACTTGGGAGGAAGCGCCGCCGTCCACATGGATTTCATCGTAGCTTTTGCCACCGGCCTCGACTTCAATGAAGACCGGCGGAAAAACGCCGGGTATCGAAGCCGACGCCAGCAGAACATCGGCCACGAGTTCTGCCGACCGGGGATGCCCGCTGGCGGCAATGGCGCCGATGTCCCAGGTCATCGGGCGGTCGGCGTCCAAGTTGGTCGTTCCGATAAACAGCCGACGACCTTTGGCATACTCCGCGGCAATGGCCGCCATCATTTTTTCATCAAATATTTGGACCAGTGTATTCCGGAGCGGCTCGGAACTCGCCGCGGATTCACCCGTTAGGATTTTAAGAAGCGGCCGTACCGTAATGACATCTTTGGTGGAAGTTGTGGTATAAAATTTCTTGAGCGATGCATCCTGTTGGGATCCCAGAAACGCAAACGGAGCGATAAGGGCGCCGGTACTGACACCGGTAACGACATTGAATTCAGGTCGATCGCCGGCCGCTGTCCAACCGATCAGCAACCCGGCTCCGAACGCGCCATTGGCACCGCCTCCGGAGAGTGCCAGATAATCGATTGTCTGACACTTTGCATCCGGATTGTATTCTTTTATCTGTTTTTTGGCTCTGGACAGGCGTTCCTTTATATCAGCCGAGATCACATCACCCCAAGTCCGCGCAAACGGCATGTCCCGGACCTTCGCCGTTTGAGCATATTGTTTCGGCACCGGATTACGAACACGTAATGTGGCGCAGTTGCACAAAGCCAGGCTTGCGATAACAAGCAAAACGATTCCCAGGCCGACTCTATAATGGGAATGTTCGGGTCCTGCCGTCTTTATCTTCGCATCGGGATGTTTTGTCATTGCGCCTCCTTATTAATTAATCCATTAAACCTTACCGTGAAACGGGATGGTCCGAGCATTGATTATGCTGTCAATGGAAAGGCTATCCCTCATTTTTTCGCTCCATTAATTGGTCGGAACCGTAATGACCGGCGCAGTCCGCTCGCTCTCTCCCCTTTCAGTGAAAGAGAACAGCGTCATCAAAAACTGGAACATCGCCTTTGAGTAGATGTCCCGGTCATTGATCCAGAACCAGTGGTTACGGTAGGGAACGGCGACGAAAGCCTTGTCGGGCTTTAAGGTTCCATTGTGCACCCTGATCAGGGGCGGTAACCGGGCCTCCGTTTCAACAGCCTCCTGCTTATTGGCAAGAACGCGGCCATCGGAAATATCGGATTCAGGCACATCAATGTAGGCGGCATATTCAACCATAACCTGTAACAGCGAACGGCTAAGAATTGCTATCTCCTTATTATCTGAGGCAAAGCCCCCGTGTACCACATTAAATTCTCTGAGTTCTGCGTCTAGGCCGAGAAGCTGCATGCTCCTTTTTAAATTTCCGACGGCAACCTCGTTTTTTGGCTGTCTAAAGATCATCACCATAGTTTGCCTGTTATCAATTGATTTAGAACGCATTGCCATTCCGTCCATCTTCTGTAAACTCCGAATTACATCCAGCAATTCATAAAACTCCGGATCGGCTTCTTGAACCGCGATTGGGCTACTTCTAAGGTTTTCTAATCCGTTAATGGCCTGCACGCAAATTCGCAGCATATAGTCGGCCGGATACCCGGACTGAATAAGGAGCAGAATGGCGGGGATGGGGATGGGTCTCAAAAGACTTCGCGCGAATTTTTCCCCCATTAGAGGGTTATAGGTGATCGTAGGACGATCCGTGTATGTGCCCCTTCCACCCAGAGTCTGGGTGTTCCTATCCTGCCATGTGAAGCCCCACTCAATCTCACCTTCCAAGGCATACTGGCTAATCACCGACGCAACATCCATGAATACCGGAGCATCCAGGTAACGCGTCTTGACCAGGTTCAAAAGCGTCTGCCGTTTCCAGGACGCCGAAATTGCCGAGACATAATCAAACCGGTCCCGGTCAACCGTCGGACGGCCGATGGCAGCGCATCCGGCAAGTAGCACAGCAAGGATTAGGGCTGTAAGAGCCGCCCGCATCGTCCATCCGATAACAATCTTTATTTTCATAAACTCATCCTTTCCCCTTTATAAGCCGGCCAAGCATTAGCAATCCTATTGCAGCGATCCAGGCTTACAATGTGGATCAAATGCCATAAATTACGGATGCTTCTTCACAGTCGTTTTCATCGCCCCATTTTTTTTAGGTTGAGTATTCAGTTCCTTAGCGAATCAAAACGGGAAGGGATGTCCGACCATCATCTGCACGCCAAACTCCTCCTTTGACACCGCAGTATCGACACGCACCACGAGCCCTTTTGCCATCGCGCGTATGCCGAACCCAACGTCCCATTTCATGGATGAATGCAGTTCGCTCATCGACCATGATGGTGCCACACGTCCGACCTCTACGAATGGGACCCATTGCCACCACGCGATGTCTAAGTATTTCTTGACCCATCCAATATCGTCGAAGGGGTTCCACTTCGGTGTCATACGATATTCAGCAGCATAATAGATCGCCGCCTTGTCATGGAAGCGAGAAGATGCAAATCCGCGCATCCTGAAGATGCCTCCCAGGCTGGCTCCCGCATACGGGGGGGGGCGGTGAAAAACATTCATTCCATCTTCATCGTGAGCGTCATTCCAAGTCAATGTATCCGCTGTCCAGAAATTTAAAGCGACATCACGCTGTCGGAACTTTTCCGATTCACCAAGAGAAAGATATTTGCTGAACTCTCCATCCAGCACCGTCCATGGAGCCGAACTGCCGGACCCTCCCCAATCCCTGCAGAACCTTAGACGGAGGCTGCTACCCTTTGACGGGTTGATCGGCAGATCGGTATTGTCGCGATAAAGGCTCAACTCAACTGCATGGGTCTTGTCTTTTTCTTCTTCCAAAAAATCACTTTTCACTTCCTGGTTCCTGACGTATATTCTCGATTCCAGGTATGTCCGCCCGCTTTCAAGCGGGTTCCAGGAGGTGGCTCCGACTTCGCCGGACTTGAGAAGGCCCCTGTCTAAGACCTGCGTCGGTATAATCTCATTTTTCCCGTGGCCGAGAGGAAGCAGATATTTCAACTTCAGCCTGATGTATTGGTCCGATCCATCGCCTTCAATAAAATTATCCTGATCGGATTCATTGCTTCCGGCACGCTCATGAGTAAAACCCGGGTGGCCGTCTGCATAAACTTCAAGGTTCCCGTATTCACTCAGCACAAGATCCGTATCGATAAACAGCCGCTTAATAAAGGGCACCTGGATATTTCTTTCCAGCAAAAACAGGGCATAGGATCCCTCCGTTCCCGCAACAGCCGATACTACCACTACTGACTGCTTTTGCGGGGCACCGGTAACTCCGTAAACAAATCCAGCGGCAGCACCGTATGCCTCATTATAGAAGGCATAGGGAATTGTGAGTACTTTTTTCTCGAATTCCTTATCAGAAGAAACCAATATACTCTGGGCAAAGACACTGCATACCAAAAAGAGTGAAAAAAAAACAATGTAAAATGCAATTCTTTTTTTATTCATTCTATCCCTTCCATCACAAGATAAACGACGGTATCTTGTGACTACTCTCCTTATATATTGTCTCTCGTTTTAATTGGGAGCATTACCGATTTGTTAAAATGGTTCTCACGCATTAACTTAATTATATTTGACCGAAAACCTCGCCATCGGGTCTCGGGTGTCAGGTGTCAACGCCTCTGTTCATCATTCCTGACACCTGAAACCAAAAAGTCTTGGAAAGCTATTAACAAACTGGTAATGCACCCTTTTAATTTCGGAAACAGGAAGGTCACCGCAAATCGGAGTCCCAGCTTATTTTGAAAATTTCATCGTCCCTGTATCGTATTTCAGGTCAATAAAGAGATCACCGTCTTTTATAAAATAAATTGCCGCGGCCGTAAGTCCACGGACAAACTCATCTTCCAAAGAGCCCTCAGGACAAGCGGCCATGGTGGAGTGGGTGATCTCGATGGAAAGGCGCCTCTCCTCCGCGGAAGCGGAATAGGTGCCCCCTTTCTGATTGCAGTCCGCCTTCACATTGAGCGTGCCGTCTTCCTGAAATTGCACTGTATAATTCGTCGGATCTGCAGGCACTGCCTTTCTATCGTCATTGTAGAGAGTCTGCACCCACTGCCAGACCGCACCGGTGATCTTCAGTTCACTGTCTGTGGCTCGTTCATCTCCCTGTGCCATGGCAAACCGGGCAAGAATATCGCGTCCATCAAGGAAAAGCAGCACATCCTCACTGATTTTCCATGCACTTGTCTTGTCCAGCGCTTTGAAGACCTCTGTTTCCAGACTCATTTGAAGATCAGGACAGGACATGCGGGTTGAACCAACGGAGGCGAATTTCAGAGAAGAGCCATCGAGCTCATACCCGCTGAAAAAATTGTTACACCCTGCAAATCCCGTGATTTTTTTCTGTGCCGGGTCCAGGAGGATATGGGGCTGTTTTTCTCCGGCCATCGGTGAAACCGGTGCGCCGCTGACCTCCGTCAGCAGCCACTTCGTACCTTCAATATTAGCGGCCGCAGGCATGGTGACACCTGCGCCACTCCCATGACAGGCAACCAGCAATGTTACGAATAATATCGCCCATCCGAAAGATACTGATCTTTTTTTCATATTACCCTCCAACTCCCTGGTCCAGACCCGGTGCAGTTCATAGCGAGCCAGATCAGGGTTGTACATACACACTTTTCTGAGTGCCCGGGTCTGATTGTGCGATTCCGGAATAAGAGTACCTTTCCTCATATCTTTCAAGTTTTGTCTTGTAATGTTTATTGTTTATGTTGAAGGCTGAAGGTAAAACCTAAAAGTCTTTCCTTCGGCCTTCCACCTTCTACCTGTCTCCTTCAGCCTTCTACCTTATTTCGGCGAAATTTTGGTAATCTTCGTACCCTGCAGGCCAATGCCTGCCATCAGTCCCTTCTGATCGAAGAAAAATGCATAGATCTCCGACTTTAAGGTTGTCGTTGTCGCCGACCCGGCCGCACCTGTGTCCACGATGGTGATAGTAGGGCCGACACCAACCTCCCAACCGCTACTCTTGTCGAGGTACTTCACAGCCGAGTCGGTCATAAGAAACATTGCATATCCATATTTCTGCAGCCCTGCCTGCAAACCATAAGAGGCCTGAATCGTGTTGTAGTACCCGGCAGTCTTCCCGGCCTTAAGGAGAGCGCCCTTACCGTATTGCCCTCCCACGATGAAACCTCCCTTGGTGATGCTTGGGAATACAAGGATTCCTTTGGCTTTTTCTCCCAACGTTTTGGCTGCAGTGGATTTCGCGTACAGTTTCTCCAGGGAAATCTTGACGTCAGCATCAATCTTATCCGCAGAAGCAACAGCAGTGTCATTGGGACACATGAATGTGCCCGCAGTGAACACAAGCAAACAAATAATAGTTGTCAAATGTAAGTATCTCATCATCGTACCCTCCTTTCTGTTTGACTATTTTGGATATTTGATAAGCGGTATTTTTGCAGCGAGTTCATAGGTCAGCGCCGCATTGATCTTGTTCTCGATCTGGAAGTAGCGGACTGCCTTTACATCGGGCAGAACGTCCCGGAACCTGGGGAAGTAGGCCTGGCGGAGTTTCAACCCAAGGCTCTCGATGGTCATAAGCTCATCAAGCAGACGCTTCGCAGTATCGTTGGTCATCTTCTCATAGGACGCCGCATAGTCATCAATCAATTTCACGAGGCGTTCGCGAAGAAGGAACAATTCATCCTGATACTGTTCATATACAGGCCAGAACGCCTTAGCTTCTGTCTCGGTGAACTGCATGTTCTCTGCGATAAAGAGCTTCTTGTCGGCACGGATCATCTCAACGACGAACTTCATGGTGTCCGCCGGTTTGTCCTGTCCTGATGCCAAAAAGGGCCATATCAATACCAGTCCCATCAAGACGAGTGTAACTTTGCTTTTCACATTCATTGGTTTCCTCCTTATTTCATATTGGGTTTGAATTTCAAAAAGCGATCCCATTGCTTTCTGCCAAACCAGCAAATCTCTATAAGTCTTCATTTTCAACTTTGTCACTCTGTAACTTTGTCACTCTGTGGTCTCTGTGTCCTGTTGAAATCCTAACGCATTCATTCGATTTTCCCCAGCCGCCGGGTTTGACCGAACCAGGGGATAAAACGCCGTAGAGTAGTATTACAAACCACCCGCCAGTGCTTCGGCTTCAGCCTCGCAATCACGCGCGGGTTCGAGGCCCTTAGCTCGAAGGGTCGCACATTCGGCCTTGGCAGCCGCCATCTCCTCAAGGAACGCAGGGTCGGCATGCAGCCGAGCCACAGCGGCAGATCCCATGAAACGTCCTTCTACCACGTCGCTGTGCCAATGGACGTTACAGATATTACGACTCTCGCCAAAGGCCCTGCCACGGGCGAGAATGGCATCGGCCCGATCCGGGACAATCTCGGTAAGGATGAGCGCCCAAGCCCAACCGATAGCCGTATGCCCGGAAGGGTAGGAGCCATCTTTTCTCAAACCCTCCTCCTCTTTAGGCGTGCAGATGGGCCCGTCGTTCACCATGAACGGACGCATACGCTGGTAATTATTCTTGGCCGTGTAGGTACAAAGCCCGGCATCGGCGAGGGTCCGGCGCAATAGCATGTAGAGATGCGGCGTGTCCTTCTCGGTAATAGGAATGCCCAAGGCACAGGAAAAGGTGTTAGCTGCTTCCGGGAACATGAGTTTGGCATCCTCGGCAGCCATCTCCCAGCGCGGTGTACCAAGCAGGGCAAGGCTTTTGCGGCTGACTTCTTCATCGTATGCGAGGGCAGCAGAGCCTTCGGCGGGCGGCGGCGGAATCAGTGCCAGGCTGTTGGGAAGCGTCTCGGGCTGTAAATACCCTGCCAAAATCCCCGGGTGGATCTCCGATACGTCAGCCGGACGAACGGGTCGTCCTAATTCTGCGCATCCTGTTATAGCGAGCATGCATGCCAATGCCAGCATGCCGCTGTATCGAGATATCATATTCGCTGTTTTCATATTTATCCTCCTATAATTTGGTATAAGGCTAAAAGCACTCAAAAACATTTCACCACCTGTCTTCACCTAAAGGCTTCGCCGCGGCAGGCCCGCTGCGATAGAGGACACAGAGAGCACAGAGGAAAAGAAGTTAAAAGCCAACCTTGAACCCGCCCGAGGCGGATCGAACTTCAAAATAAAACCAGAAACCTGTTAAAATAACTTTTTCAAAGTTCTCTGTGTCCTCTGTGGTGAAGAAAATCAGTACTGTAGGTTAAAGGCTGAAGACTGAAGGTTAAACCTAAAAGCCTTTCCTTCCACCTTCTACCTCTTCACCTATTTAACCAACTCAATCTCGCCCGGTTTCCAGGTTTGGTCAAACCAGGACTCGAGCGGGCCATAGAGTCGGATAATGGTATTCCACCCTTTTCCGGGAATGGTCTGAATCCAGTTGCTCTCTTTGCCTTTTGGTGCTTTGGGTCCGAAATAGATATCGGTCGTACCGTCTTTGTTTATCTTGACGCCGCGTTCACTATTCAGGCTCGGGAACTGCTGGTCGGTCTGCAGCATCGAGCGGGTCTGGTTGTCGTAAACAACGATTGACCAGAATTCTTTTGCAGGAACGTCGGGCGGAAAGGTCAGCTTATAGTTTTTTGCGCCATCAAGCAGCCGGCCTTTACTGTCGACCGTGGCCAGCGCATATTGCGATCCTACACCCACCATCTTGTTGGCCATGGCCGGGGTGATCATCGTCGCGTAGTAAAAGAACATTGACCGAGCATCCAGACGACGGCCGCCGTCTTCGTATGTAAAGAGGTGATTTCCGCCGATAAATGCTGTCTTCCAGTAGCTGTTTTTAAATATATAGGCTTCCTTGTCACGGGTATCAAAGATATGGGCACGGGCGATGGCACTGCCGATTGCAGCAGCATCAGTCAAGATTTTTTTCATCCTTGCATCGGGGGCAAACTCCACACCTTTCTGGATGCCGATACCTGCCAGCTGACCCAGCAGTTCGGGATCACCCGATCCGACCGGCTCTTCCTGAATTGCCATATTGATCTCTTCAAAGAAGCTGTAATCATTGGCATGGATCGTATTAAAAGCAACACCGGAAAGATTGATGAATTCCTGTTTCGGCGGGTTGGCTATGTCTGCAAGCGGATAAATCCTGGCGTGCTTTTTGATGCTCTCAACACCGGGTTTGGGAGAATCATCAACCAGAAAACCTCTCCAGATCAGCAGGTTGTTGAAGGTCTTTGATTGAAAGACATGAAACCCCATGGGGGGAACCGGACCATCATAACCCGGGGGAAGGAACAGAAAACGGCCGCCGCGTCCCTGATCAGGCCCGGCATTGCCCAGATCGGCAACATAGCGGAACCACATGTCATCGACAATACCCAGCGTATTTGGCGGACTTTCCACGACCAAAGGCCCCTTGGACAGATCCAGCCATGCCCCAACATAGATGCTTTCCGAGTTAGGGGTCAAAAAAAGCGATTTTGAATCCATCAGGTTCTCAAAGATGCCGATGGTATTGCCGGTGACGCCCACGGATTTCATACCCTCCCGCATGGCGACCAGCGAAGCGACCGGAATCGAATTCAAAAAGACATCCACCGCCCGCATGGTATCCAGATAGTCATAGCTTTTTTGGATCGTCGCCTCGGTTGGAAAGCCGTCAACAAACGTCAGCTCACCCAAGCTGCTCTGCACCTTGTCCGGCGTGGTAATGCTATCCGGGATCGGTGTCGTCATTTTCATCTTCGGTGTTTCGGCATAGGTTACCGCAGGTTCGACAATGCCCATCATGACAGATGCTATGACAAATACCGCTACTCCTAAATTTCGTGTTGTCTTCATTTTCATTCTCCTTTTGTTTAGGAAATTAGACTGTAGGCTGAAGTAACTTCCGTATAGCCTTCGGCCTTCTACCTTCAGTCTGTCCTCCATCTACCTTCCACCTTTTACCTATTTACCTGATTTCTTCATTCCGCATTTGAATTAGTCTTTTTCAGACCAGGAGGAGTCCACTTGCCTTCCAGGGCGACGGATTCCGGGCCGTACAAACGCATCACCATGTATAAGGGACCGTCCGGCGCAGGCAGCCAGTTGGCTTCCTTGTCTTTTCCGGGGGCTTCCTTTTGGATATAGAAAATAATGGAACCGTCTTTTTCTTTGACAAACTGCTCCATCATGTTTGAATTCAGCAGGTAGCGGTCTAAAGGGTTATGGATGAACAACTGTGTTTTACCATCGTACATGGTCAGCGACCAGAAGGCCTTTACCGGAGGGATGTCCTCCTTTTTGAATGTCAGGGTGTACTTATTCTCTGATGCATTTAAAGGTTCCCCATCCATATCCGCCAGGTAGGTGGGGTATGTCGCCTCTGCACCGGAATTGCCATACAGGCCCATATGGGCCGCCACCGCTCGCATAATATAAAAATTCGGCAGGCTGTAATTTTTTTCAGCACTTTCCTTTAGAAATTCCCTGGTTCCGAATATTTTGGCACTAACCAGCGGATCTTTTGTTTCGTTCTCTATAAATGTCTCCAGTTCTTTAAATCCTTCCGTTGCGCCTTGCGCCAAAGCGTTGGCGATTTCCGGAGAAAACTTATTGATATCGAATGTCTCGTCAGTGCCAAGACCAATCTTTGCAAACCGATCAAAAAGTTCCCTTTCTTCCTCAACGGGAGTTACAAGCGACAGCATAAAATCGATATAAGTAAATGCTCCCGTGTTAAACTGTTCCCCTTCCTTCCATTCCGGGAAATCAATTTTGGAGGCAGCGGGTGGTGCGTCCTGACCCAAGTAGACGCTTAATCCTTTAAGATCATACGCATCTTGTATTTTCTTCACATTATCGATGTCTTCGGGATTAAATAACTGGGTTCGAACAACCACAAAAAAGATATTTGTTTCACAATTTATCACGTCGTTTATGCCTTCAGGTTTTTCACCTTTCCAACCCGGACCGGCAATTAAATATTTCCCGGAGCCGTTTCCCGTGGTCAATGTGCCGATATATGCGAAATTGTGAGTATACAGATCGATGAGTTGAAAATGATAAAACCGTTCAGGCTCCATTTCCGGGACGGAAACAACCACGGGTTCTTGTCTAAGATCGACCCAGAACATGCAATATGGCGTATCGGAATTCGGGGTGACCACAGCCTTGTCTTCCGGTGTAAACAACCTTGCATCACAACCCAGATAATTGAACGGTCCTTTGTATTCCGGTGATTTTTCATTCACCACATACATGTACATGGTCTTGTAATTAACAACCATTGGAAAACCGTATACATAAGCCTCTTTGGCAATGGCCTTTGCCTCATCAGGTGTTAATTCCTGCGTGCTTTTGCTTGCTGTCACCTGTTTTTGCGCTTCAGTTGTTTCCTCTTTGGTGCACCCGAAAAGCATCACCAGCGCGAAAAACGACAATATTAAACCGAATTTTTTCATTATTTTTCTCCTTTTATTGGGAATTCGAAATCCTTCCAATGTGGAATTCGGAATAGCGAATTCGGAATGCAATTTTACATTTTTAATTCCGCATTCCGAACTCTGCAATCCGCCTTGATGATGTTCCTTATTCTATTGACTGGTGCCCATCCACGAATCGTAAAAACTCAATGGGCACAGGCGTAAGTTTCCAATTCAGAAATGAGCAATTTTCCTCAAGGTCAAGGAAAACAAGGAGTTGCGCGGAGGCGTACCGGGGTACGTCGCACAAGCAACCCCGCAGTTTGACGCCGAGATTGCGGAAAAGGGCCATTTATGGATGGAAACTAACTGACCAACTGCAACCGTTCCTCTGCACTCACTATCGGCTTTTGGGGAAGAGACACTGCACCTGAAAACGCAACGTCCAGTCCGGTCCCAAATCATCCGGTTTTTCAACGTTGTAGAAAGCCTGGACCTGTGTGTTCACCGGGAGTTTTCCAATTCTGAAAAGCCGGCCAAAACCGCCACCAAAAGGAACTGTCCATGTATTGTCGCTGTCCGCTTCCCAGTTGGCCGTGATAACGGGAGATGAAGTGAGGTACCATCCATCCGGGAGGTTATAATTGATAAAATACTGAAACAGCATCTGATTCACATCGGCCCGGTCGTTGTCGCCGGCAAAATCCCACACATTCTGGATCAGTCCGCCAAACACCCATGGTCCTTTCATCGTCAGCGCCACTGCCGCTGGCCCGGCGCTCCATTTCTCGGTTCCCAGCTGCTTATCCGACGCGGTGGGAAACGTGAAGACGGGACCGGCACCCCAGATGATCTCCCCAGGCTCGCTGGGGCCGAGGAACAGGGACAGGGAAATATCGCCGAGACCAAATTCGCTACCCTGGCCATCGTAGAATTCCGGCTGGTAGATGAGCGGCGCGATGGTGCGCGTAATCAGCAACCAGTCCTCATTGAGCTTAAACGGAACGACAGGCTGGATGTTCGTAATATTCTGGGTCTTCTCCAGAGGTCCGTAGTCGAAATTGGTATTGTTCTGGATCGGGAAACTGATCAAATCCGCCATGGGGTTCTGAGTTGCCCTTCTCAGCTCTTCATTGCTGCTTTCTCCCGATTCGACGACACCGTCACCTTCGTAGGCCGATATTGTGTTAGGCAGGATTGTCAGGCACATAAACAAAGCAAAAACCATTAAAAAGGACATGGCGATTTTTGATGTCTTCATAGTTGTCTCCATTAATTAGGTAAGTAATTTTCGTGATTATTTTTAATTCAGTTTTCAGGTTCAACCGGCCCTCCAAAGTGGCTTCTACAAGACAATGCGAAGTCGAAGACCACCGACCCAGGCGTCGTCCGGCGTCTCGGTTACGAGAAGACCATCGCCCAGGCCGGTATCAATATACTGAAGATCAAACGTGAGGGCGATCGCCGGCATTATCTGAACGTTGTAGAACATCTCAAACCCGGTTTCTTCCTGAATCCCGAGCAGGGGCAACGGCCATTCGTCTGAGGGCTCGGTATGGAAAATGCCGATCCCATAACGGTCACACGGACGATTATCGAACAGGCCGACACCTCCGACGCCCCCGGCGATATTCCATTCAATGGGGTTGGTCTCGTCATCAGCGTAACCGAAGCGCAGAAAAAACCCTGCGTTGCGCTCCTCGTTGTCCGGGTGGGTCCAAAAGGTCAGCTGTCCATTGTACCAGGACGCCCAGGATTCATCCTTACTGGAAAATTTCACAGAAGGAATCCCGCCGCCCGGCGGGAATTCGAGTCGGGGATCACTGCCAAGTTTGAAGAAGTCGTTGTCGAAGCCCAAAGCAAATGTGAGGACATGTTTTGCCGGCAGATTCAGCACGTCGTGATTCACGGTCCATTCCGTCACCATTGTTGTACCTTCATCGGTATTGAAAGGATTGGAACCGGCTGATTCCTCTGTGTTCATGAACGTCAATGTCCCGACCACCTTTTCCGAAGGGATCAGAACGATCCCGGCGCCCAGCGTTACATTGGGAACGATCCGCGTAGAAACCGGGCTTATCAGAAGGGAGAGGTTTTGAAAATGCTCATTACTGCGGGCAAAACCGGCAAAATCATTCGCATCACCGGATGCGGTATTCATCAGCCCGCCGTAAATTCCGAACCAGGTTGTGAGGAACTGGGTCACAGTTACTTCGGTAAGTGCGAACACGTCGTCGTTTTCATGATCCGGGTCAGCCGGAAAAACCGCGTCGTTGTTCACGGGTAAAAAAGTGCCGGCCTTGCCGAGGACATTGCGACCGAAACGGCCCTCGGCCGCGAAGCGGAAAAAGCAGCCGGGCCAGAGGCCGAGTTTCTCTCCATCCACGTCCATGATCAACTCACTCGATCCGAGGTAGCGTGTTGTTTCGTCGAACCCACCGCTGATCACACTCTGCACGGTATTGGTGAAGTCAATCGAAAACTCGACACCCCGCTCGGCAAGAGATGTTCGCCGACCGCCCCAGTCTCCAGTGAGACCTGGCTTGCTGAACACCTCGGTGGTCGCCCCGAGGCCTTCAATGGGGTCATCCAGAATCTCGTCGGTATCCGCCCAAGAAATGAAAGGGGTTGCCGTAAATAATAAAATAGACAGCATTATCAAACCAGACAAACGAATTAAACCTTTGCTTTTTTCCATTTTTATTTTCCTAAGCCTCCTTTTCTGTGATTTCAAAATCGAAAGTGAAGAAGCCCTCAGGCAAGCTGCGGAATCTCAAACGCCAATTTTCCGACCACTGCATGAACAGGATTGTCGGCTGTATCAATGTGGTATTCATCACTTTAATGGTTACAATTGATTAAATTTTTTCGGTCAGGCACTGCAAAATTTCCGCTTCCAGCTCTTGCAGAAGGGCTGAATACTCTGATTTGCGTACAGACGACTCCTCTGAGTCAGACCGATCCCAATGATGCAGTGCTTCTGAACATTTCCGGTAATCTTCACAAACGGCCTTAAAGTTTTCACTTTCCTTAAAAAGCCGTTTGACAATGTCCTTGCAGTCGGGGAACCGTTTTATAACGGAAAACAGGCTTGTCTGGATGACCGGCATAAAACCTCCTTATCGTGTTCATCCATAAATGGTCTTTTTGCTTTCCCATTTCAATCAGTATGTAACGGCCTGTGTCCAAATAGTTCTTGATAGAAGATTGATGGCGTCGTAAAAAGTCCCATCTACTGCGTTGTAGTATTTTTTCAGACACTCGGCATACTACTTGTATGGCCTCGTTTCTGAAAAAATACTACGCCTTGTATATGAACCTTTTTAATTAGCCATCTATGTTGAATTCAGGATTTTTTACGAGATCATCAAATTTATTTCCTTGATAGACCATATATTATTAAGCGGTCAGCAAGGTCGAGCCTGAGGCTTCCACCTCCCTGCTTTAAGCGGGACCTTCGAGCTGCGTTATTAAGGGCTCGCAATAGCAGACTATGGCTCTTCGCCCTTGATGCCTCGAATATGGGGCATCCTCAACTTTCGCTCAATCAGGGTGATACATAAATCCCTACCAATTTAAACCATCATCAATAAAATGATCTACAGATATCACAGTCCACCGTCATTTTATTTCCCAGCGGCAGCCTTGGCCACACTTGTAAGCAGAGCCTTTGATCCGGGGTTACTCACAGAGCGTTTCACAATAATATCGATGGGACTCACTGCTTTGCCATAATAAGCTTCATTCCATTTGTCCTTGGTCTTGATGACGGAACCCTCCAATGAAATACCTGCGTAAGCGCCTTTGCTTCGCGTAAAGGAGACAATGTCAGCCACGATATTGGATTTGGCGCCTCCACCTACCGGCCCAACGGCGATGGAAGTATCACCCCCAAGTTTGAAAGAAGAGGTAAACAGCTTATCCACCGCCTTCTGGGTTCTCACCATCATGATAATTTCTGCTGATTCCGCACCGATCTGAAGTCCAAAGGTTCCGGAACCGAGGGTGTAAAACGCCGGTTCACTCCATTGTCCGGTTTTATGGTCTTTGACGATGAGCACGCCGCTGCCTCCGGAACCCCCGACAACAAATCCGGCTTTTAGCAAACTCGGAACGATAATCAGTGCTTTGGCCTGGTTCAGGTGTTCCTTTAACCATGCCTGATTATTATCTGCCATAAAGCTTTCAAGCGTTACACGCGCCTTATCCACAAGCCCCTGCTGCTTAACGGGCTCGTCCGCTGTTGCCGGAATGGCAAATCCAAAAACCATGGCACTGATAATGAATGTAAAAAGAACACTTAATATTCAGATATTTGATTTTTTCATTGTTGGGCCTCCCAATGTAATATGTTGATTTATAATAAAAAGTCTTCGTTGCTTTTCTGAGAATATATTTCCCAAGTGTATTGCCTTGTTTAACGCTATTCTTTGGCCTTAGTTTCCGTTTCTGATGTTTCGGTTTCCGATTTGGCCTCGGACTGTTGCTGCTCTGATTGTGTCTCGGTGGCTTCAGGCTTTGATTGATCCTCTGACTTTTCCGGCTCTGATTGGGTCTCTGTTGCTTCGGGCTTTGATTGATCCTCTGACTTTTCCGGCTCTGATTGGGTCTCTGTTGCTTCGGGCTTTGATTGATCCTCTGACTTTTCCGGCTCTGATTGGGTCTCTGTTGCTTCGGGCTTGGCTGGTGCTTCAGACGGCTGGGCCTCGGATGACTCTACAGGCTTAAAATTTCCTATGACTTTACCATTTTCGTCTCGAAGTACAGCACCACCTGAAAAATCCAGAGAGAGGGAGCCGGCGTTTCGTCCCTGTTCATCCACGATTGTGAATGTGCGTGAAAGAGTGCCTTTCTGTTCGGCAACCGGTTCTTCAGGCGGTTGCTCTTTCTTTTTCGATGATCCAGCGCACCCTCCAAGTATCAATCCAATCACTAATACTGCCACAATGACATAAAACCTTTTACGCAAGAAAAAAATTGTCATGTTCATATCCTACATCCTCCTTTCTCTCTTTGTTTTAAGGAAATTTCAGACCCTTTCGTTTTTTTACGTTTATTTTTTACAGAACCGTCAGATCTTAATTGAAATGATAGATGCCCATCACGCCGAAAAACATCTGGTTTTCACTTCCTTCATCGTCAACAACAGGGCTGTCTTCGGCATCACCCACCAGGCGGGTATACGAACCGATACCCATGATAGACCAGCTCTTGTTCAGCGAGTAATCGGCAACAACACTAAGTCCCACATCCTTGATGCCGCTGTCGGCATTATAAAGAGGTAAACCGCTGGTGCCCACATTTTTGCTGTCTACCTGAAAATAGGTTTCCATATAGTCATCATCGGCATAGGTGGTGGAAAGGGAGGTGGTTATTTTTAGATTCTCCATTTGTGTGCAGGTGTATCCGCCCCGCAGGGTAGCAAGATAACCATCATGTTCATCCGAGATATCAGCGGCCACATCAAGGCCGAGCCGCCAGGGTCCGCTTTGATAGGCGATGAAGGCACCGGCTTCCACAGCGGAATCAATGTCCTTCATCCTCTTTACGCGGTCGTTGTCCACATTATCTCGCTCTTGCCGGTACTGCAGCAGAGGTCCGGCCTGCCATTTTTTAGACAAGAGATTGGCCCGCACATTGTTGCCGTTTAGCAGCACATAATTCCCATTATCACCCCAGGTCACTCTGGCATAAGGCAGAGGAACAGCCTCATGATCTTCAGAGCCTTCATAATCCGGAGCCATACCAACTCCAAGACCGATAGATGTTTTCACATCAGAGGCAAAGGCATTCGGGACAAGCATCAATACACCTGCAACGCAGCAAAGTGCCAGCAATTTCATTTTTTTCATCATTTCTTCCTCCATTGTTTTTTGAATATTCGTTAGCATACTCCGTAACTTTTATGCCTAAACTTCTGGTTCTGTTTTGTCAGAACCGGTCCGTAAAGCTCTTTTTGCCTGTTGTCCACTCAAAACTTCCAGGCCATATTAAGACTGATAACATGGACATGGAAGGGGTCGTACTTGCCGGCCAAATCGCCCGACAGAGTGCCGGACTGCTCCAGTTTACCCTCGCCCAGATCAAGATATTCATAGGCAACACCGACGGTTACGTCCTGATTCCAGTCATACTGAAGGCCGCAGGCGTAGCGGTACTGGCTGTCTAAAGCAAGATCGGGCGAGTTCTGGGTTTTGTCATCGACCGGCGAGCTGTCATAGGCAAAGCCTACAGACAAAAGCCAGGGTTCGGAGATCCGGTACTGGGCACCGACAGCGTAATGCCAGGTATCATCGTAATCCTTGTCAACGGTCAGACTGGTACTGCTCTGATCCTTGATCGTAAACTCCTGCTTGCCGAATTCACTATGGTCCTGCCAGCCCAGATTGGCGGTCAGGGCCAGCCTATCGGTAAGCTGATGGTAACCGCTGAGCATCACAGCCTGGGGAATCGTCAGATCCAGATCAACCTTTTTGCCGGTCAGGAGCGTAAGCGGCGGCAGAATCCCTCTGGCGCTGGCGATATCTCCAAATTCCAGGTCAACCTCCGAACGGTAAGTCAAACCAAACCGGGTCCCCCTGATCGGCTCATAGAGAATTCCCAGATTAAAACCATAACCGATATCATCTTCATCAAGTTTGAGCCGGCCATCCGGACGTCCGGCCAGGTTATTGACCGCAATCTCCTGGTAGAGCTTACCGTAGACAATACTGACTCCGGCCCCGATCGAGAACTGTTCACTGATGCGATAGCCAATACCCGGATTGACAGCAAAAGTTACCAGCTCCGCCTCCTGACAGTAGTAACGTCCGGCCCAGTCATCATCGTAGTCGAGGCCGAGGCCAAAATAGGAGGCAGCGCCAATGCCGATACTGAGATCAGGGGAAAGTTTGTGCGCGTAGCTGAGGCTGCCGGCCGGTACAAAACTGCCGGCATTACCGCCGTTGCCGCCGCTTCGGTTTGTTGAGGAAATGTCAAATTTGGCATTGACATCGAGACCGGCAAAACCGACCAGTAGTTCGGAACGTTCAAGTCGAGTCATGCCTGCCGGGTTGACGCCGACGGTCGAAGCATCACTGGCCAGAGCTGCCCGGCCGGCCGTCGCCATACCGCTGTCCGGGGTCCCCTGCTCGTAAAGCCAGACCCCTGCGGCAGAGACCAGGCCTGGTAATATGAAAAAAACAGTCAGTATCGATAGCCACAAAGTGATGGATCCGATACGTTTACTACTTATGTCCATCTCACAATTCCTCCTTTCTTGTACTCATCCTATACTTTCATAAACAACACATCTGCTTGGATGTTCAGCACCTTTTGCGTCTTTTCCTTGTTCCTTCTCTCCTTTACCTAAAATCCTCTCATCACTTCCACTTCAACACCTCGACCAAAGGTATGCCCACTGAACCCGAAGGCGGTTTGATTTCAAGGCAGGTCGCGATGGTTGCAGCGATATCATAGGGTGTAACAGGCCGTGCAATTCGCTGGGCAGGTATGCCATAACCCGCGAAGAAGAGTGGCACATAGGTGTCATACGTCCAGGGCGAGCAATGGAGAGCGGCAATCTTCGTGGTCGTTTCCATCTCGTAGTAGAAGTACCAGAACTGGTCCGCTATCACATGGACATGGCCTGATCGCTTGATGTGAAAGTTGTTGAGGATCGTCATGTTCACCGGTGTCGGGGCAAAGGACCCTTTCATAAGATCAGTTCGGGTCAAGGCTCCTATCATGCCGGGGATCTTGATGATTTCTTCCGCCACTGCCGTTTCGACATCGGCAACGCTGTATTTGGTTTTCTTGATTTCCTCTTCATTTAGATAGACGTAGGGGTGTTCGTAAAGCCGAATCACCTCTCCGGGCACTCCAAGTCGGGCCTTAAGGGCATTCTTTATGGTACCCTTGACGATCGTTTCGGAGGTCTGACGGCCTACCTCAAATCCCAGGCTCTGCATGTATTCCGGAGCCTCACACATCCCGTGATCAGCGGAAACTATTATCAGGGTCTGGTCGAGTCCGACCTGTTCGTCTATGAACCGGAACAGGTCAGCCAACAAACGATCAACCCGCAAGACATTGTCTTCAGCCTCAAGACTCGAGGGCCCGAATACATGACCTATATAATCAGTTACGGAAAAACTGATCGCCATAAAGTCAGTGTGTTTGCCCTGTCCTATCTTTTCCGCTTTAATCAGCGTCTTAGCAAAGTCCGCAGTCAGTTCATCCCCGAATGGGGTGGCTATCAGTGATGCGTAGAAATACTTGGAATCTCCCTTTACAGGATGCGGGAATGTTGTGCCAAGCCCAAACATATCTACTTCGAAAGGACGATCATCATCCTTGCCGAACACATAGGTTGAAACGTCATGCAATAACTCCCACGATGTATCTTTGTATTTGTCGGCAAGCTTTTTGGCGTTCCACTGCCTTACCCAGTCGGGATATTCTTTGTAGTAATAGGTGCTGCTGGTAAAGGAACCATCGCTTTTGGAATACCAGAAGGCCTTGCCGGTATGGCCGCCGGGAAGGATTGCGCCGCGATCCTTTATCGACACACTGAACATCCTGGATTGACCGTTGTTGGAGATCACCAGCTCATCGCCGATTGTGGAAGACAATAAATTAGTGGGCGCTCTGCCTTTTCCCTTTGCCGGTTTTTTCCCGATCATAGGATAACGGTCATCCTCACAATTGTAAATGACTTTTCCCTTATCCATGTCAAACCAGTTGCCGGCGACAATGCCGTTGTACGCAGGGTACGTGCCTGTGAACAGCGCT